>JABFSB010000422.1 GCA_013140875.1 Acidobacteriota bacterium | reverse complement strand
GAACAGCGCCTCGTTTTTGCGGCAAATCGCGCAAAACGACCCGAGGGCGTTTCTTACCGGCGAACAGGCGGCCAAGGTAAACGCGAAAGTGAAACAGGTCGGCCGCTCGTCGGCGTTGGCCGACAACCTGAACTCGGCAAGAAAGAATGCCGCGGCGATAAAGTCTTTGGCGGTGTCGAAAAATCTCAAGCCCGAGTTTCTTGCCGTTGCGGCGATCACAAAACTCGGCACGAGCCGAGGCGACGTACTGCAGACGGCTCAGGGCATCGCGGATGTATACGATCAACTGGGCATTCATATCGGCAACGAAAATTTCGACGACGCCCTGCTTATGGTCGCCGCCTACGATCAGGGTGCCGCAGGTGAGCCGATGAAAATGCGCAATATGCTTCAGGACATCGCAAGCAAGTCGAGCGAAGGCACGCGGACTATCAGGTCTATCTGGTTCCTCGAAAAGTCCGGTAAGATTACTTCGGGCGAATACGACCGGGCACTGAATTTTCTTGCGATCGGGACGATTGCGCAAAATCCGAAGGATTTCGGCGTCAATGCAGAGGCGTTGAAGCTTTAAAGCGCGATTTTCGGCCGCTTTTCGAATCGGCCGGTCAGTCTCAAAGCCTTCAAACACCACAAAGGAAGAAAAAGTTCCTTCCAGAGCGTGGCGACACAAATCAGGACACTGCCAAACACCGCTCCTGTTTACTATTTAAGGCACTTCGTTTTACTATCGTAGGTCTGGCCTTTTTTCCTTATGAGCAAATACCGCAAAATAGTCTGGAACGAAGGAATGCTGCTTACGCCGCACCACTTTCAACAGTCCGACAACTATCACGAGGAATTGTTGAATTCACGGCTTCGGTCGGTAATGCAGCACGAGTACGGCGTTATCGACCTCCAGGTAAACAATGAAGCGATCGCAAACGGTAATTTTCAGGTAACGAATTGCCGAGCCGTTTTGCCCGACGGTTTGCTGGTCAATGTTCCCGATGCCGAGGCCGTGCCCGATCTTCGCCCGGTAGGCAGCCATTTCGGCGTCGAAGCGGAAAAGCTCGGCGTTCACCTTGCCATTCCTGCCCGAAAAATGGGCGAGACTAATTTTCAGGCCAGCGGCGCGGCCGCGGGCAGCAATCTGCGATTTTTGCAGGAAGGTTCGATGGTCAAGGATGAGACGAGCGGCACGAACGAACAGCCCATCGCCTATGCCAAGAGCAATCTGCGATTGATCTTCGACGACGAGCTGCGCGACGGGTTCACGTCGATCAAGATCGCCGAGCTGGTCCGCACGCCGACCGGCCAATTAAAGATCTCCGAAGAATATATCCCGCCTATCCTGAAGATATCGGCCTCGCTATGGCTCGCGAACATGGTTAGGCAGTTGGTTGAGATACTGATCACAAAAAGCGGGAGTCTGGGCGAACAAAGGCGTTCGAGCAACGCCTCGCTGGCCGATTTTACGACCTCGGAGGTCGCCGTTTTCTGGCTGCTCAACACGATCAACGCTTCGATACCGGCGATGACGCACTATTTTCATTCGCCGATGCTGCACCCGGAAAGGCTTTACCTGGAAATGGCTACGCTGGTCGGCAAGTTGATGACCTTTTCGACTGAAACTCATCCTAAGGACATCGTAAAATACGAGCACGACGACCTTTATTTCACCTTTTTCAGTCTGTCGATGCAGCTAAAGAATCTGCTCGAAACCGTTATCCCGAGCCGCTGCGTGCCGATCCCGCTTGAAAAGACCCGCGACACGCTCTACGTCGGCCGAATAGACGACGAACGGCTGCTCAAGGAAGCCGAATTCTATCTCGCCGTGCGAGCACAGATGCCCGAGGCGAAACTTATGGAAGGCGTCCCACGCGTTGTCAAGATAGCCTCGCGTGACGTGATCGATTCGGTCATCGGCTCCGCGTTGCCCGGCGTGGTCCTGACGCTCGCGAGTCCGCCGCCCGCACCGATCCCGTCGCGGGTCGGGTTCAAATATTTCAGATTGGATACGATCGGCCCGTACTGGAACGGCATTAGCGGATCAAAAGTCGTTTCCGTGTATGTCCCGAACGACATACCGGATGAAAAATTGGAGATGTACGCCGTGAAACCCTGAACGTTTTTAGTTTTCACCTTTTAGTTTTCAGTTTTTACGGATCGTACCGCTCGAACAAACTGAAAAGTGAAAACTGAAAACTGAAAAACTCGAAAAGACGTATGAGCGAGACCGCTTCGAAAAACGATCTTGTAACCTTCGCCGGGCCGATATTCGATCTGATCCTGCGCATAAAGGCGGGGATCGTCGCGCCGTCGAACGACCTACGGCAGAAGATCGCCGGCATGCTTGAGGATTTTGAGAAACGGGCCGAGCGCTATCGTTTTAACCACAAGATCGTTCAGGTTTCAAAGTTCGCGTTGGCGGCTTTTGTCGACGAAACGGTCCTGACGAACAACTTTCCGCTCAAGAACGAATGGGAAAAGAACCCGCTGCAGCTTGAGTACTTCGGCGAACAGCTTGCGGGCAACAAGTTTTTTGAAAAGCTCGAGGCGATGCTCGGCCAGATCGAAGTAACGGCCGATGCCGTCGAGATCTATTATTTTTGCATGCTGCTCGGCTTCAAGGGACGTTATGCGGTTTACGAGCACGACAAGCTGCTAGCAATAATGCAGTCGACGGCGAACGCTTTGGTTAAGGCGGGCAAGATCAAACCGGTCGAGCTTTCACCGCACTGGCTGGTGAACGATCAGCCGCCGCCGCCCGAACGCCGCGGAATGCCGACGTGGGCAAAGATCACGGCCGGTGCGGGGCTTGCTCTGGCATTGATAATTTATCTGGGAATGTTCGTGCTTTCGTATAAGTTTGTGCAGGACGCGGTGAGCAATCTCACGGTCGGCGGTTAGTAAAGAAAGCGCATACGGATCTTAATTTATGAGCTGGCACGCAAGCCAAATGAAGTTCGCTTTGGGCCTGGGCGGCATGATGTCGTTTTACGGGGCCGTGTCACTGGTGATCCTGCTGATGCCGCCGGGCTCGTTCGGCGGAAGGCAATATCAGGTCGCGGTCATCGCTCTGGTTCTGCTGACATTGCCCTTTGCCCTGATAATAATGTTCGTCGCCTCGCGGCGGGCAAAGAAGAAGGCAAAGAAAGAAGCGGAAGCCGCCGAGAAGGCTGCCGAAGCAGCTTCGCCCGCGACGCCGGCCGCGCCATCGGCGTCAAACGTTCCGGTCGGCAGCTTTGCGAATCTTACCAGCGGTACCGAAGAAGCCGTACAATTCCTGAAAACATCGAATCTCGGAAGCAGCGGACGCGATGCCGTATATTCGCTGCCGTGGTATATCGTCGCCGGTGCACCGCGTGCCGGGAAAAGCTCGCTGGTGCTGAGCTCGAACCTGAATTTTCAAACGCTGCCCAGCCAGCGGCAGTCGGAGCAAAAATTCATACGGCCGACCGGAAGTGTCGATTGGCGTGTGACGAGCGATGCCGTCTTTGTCGATACGGCCGGCCGCTATCAAACCGAAGGGGTCGACGCCGAAGAATGGGCATCACTTCTCGAAACTATCAAGAAGTATCGCGGCAACCGGCCGGTCGACGGCTTTCTGCTGGTCGTCGACGCCGAAACCGTCTTGAAGTCGGACGAACGCCAGTTGGAAGAATTGGCCAAGGTCCTGCGCGCCCGGTTGGACGATACGCTCCAGCGGCTAAAGGTTCGCTTTCCTGTTTACGTGGTCTTTACCCACGCCGACACAATCGAAGGATTTCGCGATTCGTTTTCCAGCTCAAAGAACGAAGACAAAACGCTTGTTTGGGGAGCAACCATCCCGATCGAGAAAAGCGAGAATGCCCAGGCGTTGTTCGACGGCGAATACGAGGTGCTTCACAACTCGCTCATGAAGCGCCGGATCGTGCGGCTATCAGCGCCGTTCCCGGCCGTTCGCCAGCTTCGAATATTTAATTTCCCGCTGCATTTCGGTTCGGCCCGCCGCAAATTCGGAACTTTTATCAACGCGCTCTTCCGGCCCAATCCGTTCAGCGAAAATCCGTTCCTGCGCGGTTTTTACTTCACCGCGTCGCCGGTCGGCAAGTCGAACGGCAACGCGGCCATGGTCGGCAATCCGTATTTTACCGAGCGGTTTTTCCGCGATGTGGTGCTCCGCGACAAGGATCTCGTCAAAACGTTCATCGACTCGCGCCAGCGTGCGCCGATATTCGGATGGATGTTGACGATACTCGGGGCAATTCTCGTTTTTGCATTGCTGGTAATGGCCGGTATCTCGCTGGCGAGCAACAGCCAGCTTTTGCAGGACGCTTCGACACGCGGGCAGAGCCTTATCCAGATGGTTAAAGCGGACGCGGGCAAGAATCCACTGGAAAAGAAAGACCAGGCCGTTCGCGACGAGCTTAATCAAACCGAGAACATGCGGCAATTGCTGACACGGTTGGATGACTACGACCGTAACGGCCCGCCGCTTTATATGAGATTCGGGCTGTATTCAGGAACGAAGATCTATAAAGAAAATCTGCTTCCGGTTTATCTTAGCGTGGTCGAGCAGCGTTTCAAGGAACCGGCCGTTAAAAAGCTCGAGGCCGATCTGGCTAAATTCGCGGCGAGTAAACCGGTCGCCAATCCGTCGAAACTAACGGATGACGAAGAGAAGCTTCTTGAAAAAAACCTGAACCTGTTAAAGGCATATTTGATGCTTTCCGGCGAATACAAGGCCCAGGCCCAATCGGGACACGTTGCCAATATGTTGAAGGAATATTGGCTTTCCGAATCGAAGACACCCGGCGACATGAAGCCCATAGCCGAGCAGCAGCTTGAATTCTGGGCCAAACAGATCGACCGCGAAGACGTTGGATTCCCCCGCATTCAGCTCAACCCGAAACTCGTTGCCGACGCCCGGATGAAATTAAAGGACTTTCCGGCCGAGTACCGATATCTGAGCCGCAAGGTCACGGAAATCTCGAAGCAGGTCAATGACACGATCGGGCAAACTACGGTCGATGCGATCCTTACGAGAAGCGGGTCCGATTCCAGTTTTATGACCGGCACCTACGCGGTGCCGAGTGCTTACACTCGACCCGGGCTGGACCTGATGAAAGAGGCGATCGCCAACGCCGACGAGGAAATGAAAAAGGACGACTGGGTGATGGGCGACGCGGGTAAAGGCGATGTTGCCGCTCCGTCCAAGATGGCCCAGATCGAGGATAGATATTATCGCGATTACGCCATGCATTGGACCCAGTTCGTTCAGTCGACCGACGTAAAGGCGTATAAGAACCGCAACGAAGCCGCTTCGGCCATCCAGGCGTTTTCTCAGCCGAATTCGCCGATGAAGATCCTGATGCGCGAGATCGCGAAGAACACGAATCTTTCCGCCGAACCCGAGTCCGACGGCTGGATAGACTGGATCAAACGCAAGATTTTCAGCAAAAAAGCGGCGCAGGTCGGCAGTTCCGAGCCGGAGAAACTTTTCAGGCCGCTGTTCATGTTCGTCGGTACGAAAGAGCAGGGCGAAAATGCTCCGATCGAAAAATACACCGGCGAGATGGGCAAGATGTTCAAATCGTTCAACGCTGTTTCGGAAAGCGGGATGAAGAAGGTCGCTGAGGAAATGGCGGCCGATAAAGACCCGCTTGAAATAAACAAGCGTCAAACCGCCGTATCGAATTTCACGGCGTCGTTCAACGAATCGTCGTCGGGCCAGCAACTGGCAACGCTCTTGATGCAACCGCTGACGCGCTTGAAATCGCTGCTTGGCGCGGGCGCGAAGGAGCAGCTTGCCAAAACCTGGGCCGAACAGCTTCTTCCGGCGGCCAAGGAGATCGAGAAAGGCTATCCGTTCGAGGACGGAGCGACCGAGGCCGACCTTAAAAATGTCACCGCCTATCTGGCACCGAATGAGGGACGGCTCTCGAAATTCTACGAGGAGAAGCTTTCGAATTATTTTGAAGAATCCAACGGCCAATACAAGGTCAAAGAAGGCAGCGATCTGCAATTCTCTGATGAGTTCGTAGCTTATTTGAACAATGCTTTTGCCCTGCAAAAGGCGTTGTACGGCAAGAGCGCAACGCCGAAGTTCGAGTATGAGTTCACGTTCAAGCCGATGAAAGACACCTTGATCGAAATAACGATCGACGGCCAAAAGACAACCTCCGAAGGTACCGGTTCCCTAAAAGGAACATTTCCGGGTGCAAACGCCTCTGAAGTCGGGGTGATCATGAAGCTTGCCTCGACCGCCGGAACTGCCTCGTCATCGGACGCTCCGCCGTCTTCGGCAAATTCTTCGAATTCGTCCGTCTCACCTCCAAGCGGCAGTCCGTCCGGCGGGTCTTCGGGTGAATTGGTCTTCCAAGGCCAGTGGGGCCTGTTCAGATTTGTCGACCGCGGCAGTCCTGAAAAACAGCCGGGCGGCGAGTATCTACTGAAATACACGGTCGGCGGCAAGCCGGTGACCGCTACGATAAAATCGAGCGGCGGCGACCTTTTCAACAAGAATATGTTCCGGCAGGCCAAGGCTCCGCAGAACTTTTTGAAGTAAGCGCGCGGAGTAAATTATATGAACGACGCAAAACTGAATCTGGACAAAGGTAATCTGACCGCCGCGATCGAATCGGCCCTCGGCCTTGTTAAATCAAACCCGAACGCTCAGGAAGCCCGCAGATTCCTGTTCGAGCTTTCGCTTTTTTCAGGCGAGTGGGACCGGGCGGACCGGCAACTCGACGTCATCGGCCATCAGGATGCCAATTCGGCCATCGGCTCGCTGATATTTCGCCAGAACCTGTCGGCCGAACGTGACCGGATCAAGTTTTTTGCCGAAGGGAAACGGCCGGAAACGCCGGATGAGCCGACCGATTATATAAACGACCTGTTCACCGCGAACGACCTGATCCGCGAAGGCAAAACGGCGGAAGCCCGCACTCTTCTCGACAAGGTCGAAGAGGAGCGGCCCGCGTTTTCGTGCAAAGTGAATGGCGAAGGGTTCAGCGATTTTCGCGATTATAACGAACCGACCATGTGTGCCTTCGAAGCAATTATCAAAGACGCCTATGTCTGGGTTCCGTTCGAAAGCATAAAGAAACTCGAATTTTTGGAACGCAAGTCGCTCCGCGATGTTTATTGGCCGCAGGCAAGCTTTGAGCTCATGAACGGAACCACCGGCGAGATGTTCCTGCCATCGCTGTACGTAAACACATGGAAGAACGCGGACGACCAGATCCGCCTCGGGCGCAGCGTAGATTGGCTTGAGGTAGGCGATGATATTTTCGCCGGCGAAGGTACGCGTATATTTTGGATGGACGGCAAGGACAAGCCGATCCTGGACATCACATCGATCGAATTCGATCATGGATAATGTCCGCCCCGCTAACAGGTGCGTTATTTCAGATTTTCGTTTAGAATAGTGTCCGATCTCCACACATAGTTCGGATCCTGGACCGCCCTTTTCTTAGAGGAGTGCTGCCTGATGAGTGACGAGTTGCAGATACCGCCGGTAATTGATCTTGAAGTACTTCTTCAACCTATATCGGAGGAAAATCCGTCCGGCGAAAGCCTTCGCTATTCGGGGATCTACGATCAGATCGCCGAGGCAAGGCGGTCCGACGACGGCCTCGACCAGGGTGACTGGAAGACCGACCAGAAAAGCGCCGATTTTACCAAGGTTATCGATCTCGGCGTCGGTGCACTAAAAACCCAATCAAAAGACCTTCAGATCGCCGTGTGGGTGGCCGAGGCCTTGTCCCGAAAGCACGGCTTTGCCGGATTGCGCGACGCTTTATTGCTGCTTACAGGCCTTCAGGAGAAGTTCTGGGAAACGCTGCACCCGGAGGTTGACGAAGGCGATATGGAAGGCCGGGCAAACGCTATCTCCTGGCTTGATGTCCAATTTCCCCTGGCCATCCGGGCCACGCCGATAACCGCGGTCAGCAATTACAGCTTCAACGATCTCGAAGACGCGGCGAAGTACGACTTTCCTGAAAACATTGCCGAATTGCCGATGGACTCCCAGCCGCCGCTGCTCGCTTTAAAGGCGGAGGCCGAAAAGGGAAACCGCGTCACGGCGATGATGTGGGCCAAGGAAAAGGGATTGACCAGGCGGGCAACCGTCGAAACTGTCAATTTTGTGATCAATGAGTGCTTCGCCGCGCTATCGGACCTTAACCGGGTGATCGAAGAAAAATACGATCGCAACCAAATGCCGGGTCTTTCAAGCGTACGGAACATGCTCGAGAACGTGCATACAAGGGTCAAGCTTTTGCTCGAAGAAAAGCGCCTTGAAGAACCTGACCCGATAGAAGAGATCGAAGAAGTCGGCGAAGCCGGCGGAGAGGCCGG
>JABFSB010000290.1 GCA_013140875.1 Acidobacteriota bacterium | reverse complement strand
GGCAAGTATCACCCGATTGTTTCCGCCGCGAACCAAATTTTGTTCGGCCAGGCTGTACGCAAGTTGAATTCCCTGTCCGCCGTTGGTCGAACCGCCCGCGTCAAGCCGGTCTAAAGCCGCGACGATCTCACCCTTGTTGGCCACGGGCGTCGACGGCAGCACCGTTCCGCTCGATCCGGCATAGACCGCAATGGCTACGCGGTCCTGCGGCTTCAACTGATTGACCATCATTCGGAGGCCCTCTTTGAGCAGCGGCAGTTTGTCGGGCGAATTCATCGAGCCGGACACATCGAGAAGAAAAACAAGATTGGCCTGCGGCGTGTTATCGAGCGCTACCTTCTTGCCCTGCAGCCCGATCTGGACGAGTTTGTGCTTGGTGTTCCAGGGACATGCTGCAGTTTCGGTCGTTACGGAAAAGGGGACATCGCCCGCCGGTTGCGGATAGTCGTATTCGAAATAATTGATCATTTCCTCGATCCGCACGGCATCTTTTGGCGGAAGCCGTCCTTCGTTGAGAAAGCGGCGAACGTTCGCATAGGATGCCGTATCGACGTCGATCGAAATGTCGAAAGCGGTGCCCGCGAGGCTTCTAGAAACGGGTTTTCAGTGATCTCGGCGTACCGTTCGCCGGAGGCCTTTCGTTGCGAATCGTCAAATTCACGATACGGTGCCCCGGCAGTATTCGACGCAGTGTTCGCGGCGTTTGCGTAAATTGGCTGGTTCAGTTGTTTCTCGGAAACCGAGCTATTGCTTGCGGGCGACGAACTGCCACCGCTGCAGGCTGAGAAGATAAGGCTTGAAATTGCTAAGAGGGCAAATACCCACCGGGAAGAAAAGGCATTTTCGTGCTTCATAAATACGCTCCTGAAAATAGATCTGCAAAAAACCAAAACCGCTTGTTCGAACTGCCTATGCGGACAAGAACGAGCAAGCGGTCGTGGACTTGCAGATTATTTTTTTTAAGGCTATTTGCTTGCGATCAGAATGGCGGTGGCGTCCTGTCGGAAGAACGGCAGCCCGGCTGCGGAGTTATCCGAAGGCACCGGCCGAACAGTGATGTAAAGGTTTTCCATCTTGCTTAGCCCGGCGATCCACGCAAAATTATATTTCGCAATTACACGACGTGTTCCGCTTCGCTGTTGAACGACATTTGTTACCTCTGAGCGAATGAATCTGGAACCGTTCTCATCTACCTTATAAAACGCCAGAACCACCGGAATTATGCCAGCTTCGCTTTCGCCGGCCCCGTCGGTTGAAAGATCAAGAACAAGGCTTTGCTTCGCCGGGTCCGCGACCGCCTGAATTACCTTGATCGCCGATGTCGTTGGAGTATAGTCGATCGCGATCTCCGGAAGCTCGATCACATTTGTGTCGGGCAGTGAATACGTATGAAACATCGCATAACCGATCGCAAAGATCGAAACGATCGATAGAAAGAAAATAAATCCGGCGACATGCTTTTTCATAAACCGCAATTCTCCCCTTCATGATAGAACGCGAAGTAGGCTTCCGCTTGCGGCAAAACCCGAATTTATCCAAAGGTAATACGCGAAAGTGAATATCCGAGTGCAAAGACCACCCCAAAGGCGAACTTATCGAAAGCAAACCAGCTTACCGGCCTGATCCCGCGATTGATGACCCAACTAACTGTAGTCAGCGAAAAACCCGCGACTACGGGCGAAACTAGAAAGTATGAAATCGGGATCATTGGACTCGAAAAAACAATCTTCGGAAAAACGAACAGGCTGACAAAACCAAGTATGGCTCCGAATATGGTGTAGGCAGTTCCCAGCAGAATGCGGTTAGATGCTTTGTCCGAAAGCTTCTCGACCGTCGAGTGAAATCCCAGTTCGACAAGAACCTCACCGACCAATTCGAGGGCAAGCTCAAGAACAAAACTGAAGATGGCCTCAAACAGAGCTTCGATCATTCGCTTATGCCTGACGTATCCACTTCCAGACCTCCGGGATCGTCGCCCGTTTGCCGTACATCAACATTCCCACCCGGTAAACGCGGGCCGCGACCCAGACTAGTCCGGCTATCGCCGCGACGTTTACAGAAACCGACAGCAATATCTGCCACAACGGCGGTGTTTCCGCGATGATTCTGACCGGCATCGTGATCGGTGCAAGGAACGGCGCGATCGTGACCCAGAACGACAGTGTCGAATTAGGATTGCGAATCACCGCGAAACAGAAATAGAACGCGGCGAGCATAATCATGATCGGTGGAAAGGCAAACTGGCCGCCTTCCTGCACGGTCGTTACCATCGAACCGATAAGAGCAAAGATGGACGCGTAAATAAAAAATCCCAGCAGGAAATAGATCAGAAAATAGAAAACCATCAGCGGCGTGATCGTCGGGACCGACGCAAGGATCGGCTGAAAATCGGCCTGAAGCGACAGGAAGCCCAACAGCGCGGTGGCGGTGCCCACCCAAATGCCAAGCTGCGTTAATCCCGCCAGGCCAACGCCGACCAGTTTGCCAAGCATCAGTTCGAACGGCCGCGCCGACGAAAATAAAATTTCAGCGATTCGCGTTTCCTTTTCTTCAACCACGGCGCCCATTATCGCCTGACCATAAATGGCCAACGTAATGTAGATCATCAGTCCG
>JABFSB010000515.1 GCA_013140875.1 Acidobacteriota bacterium | reverse complement strand
TTGCACGCAAGTTCACCGGCAACCGGCTCGACAAACCGTACGCCGTCCCTTTTCAATTGCTCGATATTCCGCTGCGTCGCCGCCTGCTCCCACATCGTGACGTTCATCGCCGGAGCGACCAAAACCGGAGCCGTCGAGGCCAAATAAGTAGAAGAAAGAAAATCGTCCGCGATCCCGTTCGCAAACTTCGCAATAATATTCGCCGTCGCCGGCACGACCAGCAACAGGTCGATCTCTTGCGAAAAATTGATATGCGCAATCGGATCAGGATTCGCCGGGTCGTAATCGTCCACGATCACATGCCTGTCCGTCAACGCCCGAAACGTCAGCGGCCGAACAAACTCCGTCGCATGCCGAGTCATCGCCACACTAACCTCGCACCCCGCCTTCTGCAGCAACCGCATCACCTCGATCGCCTTATACGCCGCGATCCCGCCGGTCACGCCTAAACCTATTCGATGTTTCGCCATAGTTAAGCAATAATATTACATCAGATAGCGTCTATATATATGCTAGAATTACTGCGACCCAAAGATACGTTCGACTTCGATGAAATGCTTAATTGGCATATTTCTGCTGGCCGCTACCGCCGCTTTCCCTGTCAAAGCTGCAAGCCAGACGCCACTCGCCATAACAGGAACCGTAGTTCAGGTCGACACTCAATGTATTAACAACAAGCCGGTCGCGCAGCTTTCGGTCGTCGTTCAGTTTCGAAACAATTCCGACGATCCCATTCTTCTGATTCCGCCGAATCTCTTTTTCGAAAGAAAAATAACGTTTATCGGCGAAAGTGGCGGAAACTCAGATGGGAAACTCGTTACCACAGAAGTCTTCGCCTACAAGCCGTACCTTGAGGACCCGTTCGGAACTCCGACACTGGAGGACTATGATCCCACTCCGGGATTTGTTGCGGAGCTGCGTTCGATGAAAGAGCCACTAAAAGTACTGGAAGTCGGCAGCTACTACGAATTTCGGGACGCGATTTGGCCTAAGACCGGATTTAAATTCAAACAAACGGCCGCCGGCAAGGGCTGTGATTCGGAAAAAGAAAAACCGCTCGCAGAATATCCTTACTTTACGGTTGAGTACCGCTTATCGTTGAAAAAATTCAAAGACTCAGACGAATTGCTCACCACACTCCAGAAAAGATGGCGCCCGTTCGGCCGGCTGATTCTCGACGATGCAGGCGATATTTCGAACAAGTCCCAAAAGATAGCACTGACCAAGAATCTAACTGAGGGCCATTGAAAGTTTATTCCGAATCCCCACAACCTCTAAATTGTGGCAATCGGCCTGTCGAACTGTGGATTCCCACGTAACCTTCCGCCATTCACGCTGCTAGATTTTCTTCGAGAGTCTAACCAATGAAAAACTGGACGGTTAATTTGATCGCTTTTCTTTGCACGCTAGGCGTAGGAATGTTCACCGGAACGACATTTCTTCAGCCGTCTGCTCCCATTAACGGGCACGACGAGAACAGAGTTGACGTCGCGGCTACTCAACCAGTCTCACCGATGCCGAGTGTCGTGTCGCGAAAAATGGTCGGAATTTCGACACCGGTTGCTGCTCCGACACCTGAATTTGCAAATGTTCGCGTTCCAAGGGAGTTTGAGAATGGGGATTTTCGCTCCCTTGTTCCTGTTTTCAGGGATGCCGGGGGTGCGTCCCTGGGTAAATGTGAAATCACCAAAGAAACCGCGCGACCGTGGCTAGGCTTATTCAAACGAGGGAGCACGTATTCATTAGAAACTGTTGACGTAAAGTTTGAGCGACCACAGACGGACGATTTTGGAGTATTTATTCCAATGCGTTTTCGCGACTCGCAGAAGGCGCTGTTTTTGTTTGGCCACGATGACCGGATCAAGCCCGGAACGGTGAAAACTCTCCATGAAATGCCTTACGGCGGTGATGAAGAAAGTCTGATCGGTGATGGGTTTCGCAAAGATTTTGACATCGGCGGTCGGACCTACACATTAAGGGTGGGTTCAGGCATTAGCGAGACAAACAGTCCAGTGCTAGTCGCTGTACTCGAAGCTGAAGGAAAACGCGACATGCTTTACTTTCGTCCTGACCACACCGGAAACATTGGCCGCTTTGAGTGGGTGGGCGACCTCGATAACGACGAAAGGCTTGACCTTCTCTTCTCGTTCTTTGCCGTCAACGGTGGTGGCAAAAACTACATCCTTTTTCTTTCATCCATCGCCAGCAGTGACCATCTTGTACAGCCCTACGCGTTCTTCGAAACCCAATTTCGCGGATGCTAACGCAGTTTTTTTCTGACTACAACCCAAACTGCCTCAGATGATGATCGACATGCTTGTACTGAGTCTCGCCCCATTGTTTGCCGGTCAGTCTTCCGAAGAATCCGTGGATATTTCCGTCGGTGCCGCTTTCGCCGAGGGCGTGAAATTCGGCGATAAGCTCTTTCAGGCGTTCGCGGGTGGCTTCAAATTCGGGATCGTCTTTGATGACAAGGGTCGGCCCCGTAGGAGCATTTCGCGGCATTGGCTTTTCGCCGAGAAAACCCGGCTTGACCGCCCATCCGATCAATTTACCCAGAAACATCTGCTTCATCGGCTTCCTGCCCGTCGCCATTTCCAAAGCCCGTGCCGTATGCT
>JABFSB010000377.1 GCA_013140875.1 Acidobacteriota bacterium | reverse complement strand
ATTGAAGGTGATCAATGTTCCTCAGTGAAACTCCCTTAAATTGTCAACTTATGCTTTGGTTGTTACCCTAGTTATGCTGCGTAGAGTTCGCGGCCGACGTAAGGACGACCTTTCGCTCGATCTGATTTCTTGGGACGACCCGAGCTGAAACGGCTTGGGTCGTTCTTTTTTGGAGGCAGATAATGAACTGGGTATTTTTAGGAATTGCCGGACTGCTCGAGATCGCGTGGGCGATCGGGTTGAAGTATACCGAAGGCTGGACAAAGCTCGTTCCGAGCCTTGTCACGGGAGTGTTGCTGATCGCGAGTTTCTATTTTCTTTCGCTCGCGGTGAAGACTCTGCCGATCGGTACAGCGTACGCAGTCTGGACCGGTATCGGCACGGTCGGGGCGGCGATCCTTGGGATGTTTCTCTTCGACGAGCCGCGGGATACCGTTCGCGTCATCTGCATACTGTTGATCATCGCCGGAATTGCGGGACTTAAGATCACGGCTTGATGCAGAAGCCCGCGCGTAAGCTAGGGCGTAACTCACAAACTCGGATGTTACGCCCTAGCTTACGCGCGGGCTTCTGCACTTGAACTTGCGATAAGCCGCAAATTCAAATAATCTCAACTATTTCAACCTTAGACGGGAGCCCTTGCTTACCTGCGGGCTACTGACACACTACTGATACGATTATGCGACGTGACATAACTTCCTGGTACAGTTCGAACCTCAATATGGAGATGCCGCTGGTGGCATATGGCCATGCGGGATATCCGCTGTTGATGTTCCCGACGGCGGCTGCGGACTATCTTGAGTACGAGCGGTTTTACCTGATCGATTCGATCAAGTACTTCCTTGAGAACGGACTTATCCGTGCGTATTCGATCAACTCGGTGAACAAGTACAGCCTGCTCAACCGCGAGTCGCATCCAGGTTGGAAGGTCGAGATGCTGACTCGTTACGACCGATACATCATGCAGGAAGTCCTTCCGTTGATCCGCAATGAGTGCGGCGAGGACGCGAAACCGCTGACGACCGGAGCCTCGCTCGGTGCTTTCCTGGCGGCGAACACTTACTTCAAACACTCCGATAACTTCCGCGGCACGATCGCGATGAGCGGAAGCTACGACATTTATAACTATCTCGACAAGGGTTTTTACGACGACAACGTCTATTTCAATAACCCGAATATGTATCTTCGCGAGCTCAACGACGACTATCATCTGCCGCGTCTGCAGCATGCCGATTCGATCGTGATCGTCTCGGGACAGGGCAACTACGAAGCGCCCGACCGCAGCCGCGACCTGTCCGGCATTCTTCATTCAAAAGGCATCCCGCATCTCCTCGAACTCTGGGGCCACGACGTCAGCCACGACTGGCCATGGTGGAGGAAGATGCTTCCGCATTATCTTGGCAAGTTCACTTCGTAGAACGGAAAAAGGACAGGTTGTTAGCCTGTCCTTTTTCATTAACCGTCGCCTTTTTTACCTTCCCGTTTCGACCCTTCGGGCTTGTCGGCGGGTGGGTCCGGATCGCGCACCGGTGGCTTAACTATTGGCTTTGTTACCGGAGGCGGTGCTTCGGTCGTAACGGGTTTCGTCTCTGTAGATGCAGGATTCGTACCAGTCTCAGTTCCAGTCGGAGCTGTCGCGGCCGGATCGGTCGTTGTAGCGGTGGTTGTGGCTCCGGATCTTATCGCCGCCTGATCGGCTTTTTCAAGCTTCTCAAGCTCTTCGCGTTTGTTGCGTTCCATTAGTGTCCGCATCTCGGACGGGATCGACGGAACCCCGGGAAACGATTCGCGCGGTTTGTCCTTCATGAAAGGGACCATGAACGCGTTGAAGTATGGAACGGCCCCATGTCCGCCGGTCATACCGGCACCGAGTGATTCCTTGCGAAGCGGATTGCCCATCCAGACGCCCGTGACATAGGTCGGAGTGTAGCCCAAGAACCAGACATCCGTTTCGTTGTTCACGGTACCGGTCTTTCCTGCCAGCGGTTGGCCGCCCGCGCTCGCACCGGTCGCGGTACCGCCACCCTGGACGACCCCACGCATCATATCGACCATCGTCAACGCAACATATTCACTCGTCACGCGCGAACTCGCTCCGTCAAACTTCTCGAGCAAAGTTCCATCGCGGCTGTATACTTCCCGGATCAAGTGGGGCTGTACCCTGACGCCCTTATTCGGGAACGCGCCGTATGCGGCCGTCATTTCAAGCAGCGACGCCTCACTCGCTCCGAGTGCAGACGGAAGGCTTGGAGCCATCGGATTCGAAATGCCGAAGCGGCGGACCATCTGCGCACCGGCCTGAATACCGACCTGCTCGAGCAAGTGAACTGCCGCGAGGTTGTATGACTTCGCCAGCGCGATCTTCATTGGTACGTTCGGATGGCTCGGGGCACCGCCGTAGTTGGTCGGCTGCCAGCCGCCGCGTTTGATCGGCGCACCGCTGACAAGCATGTCGGGCGTCATTCCGTCCTCGACCGCAGCAGTATAAATGAAAGGCTTGTAAGCTGAACCCGTCTGTCTCAATCCTTGCGTCGCGTTATTGAATTTGCTCGTCTGGAAATCGTACCCGCCGACCATCGTCACGACCTCGCCGTTCTTGGAGTTGATACAGACGATCGACTCCT
>JABFSB010000374.1 GCA_013140875.1 Acidobacteriota bacterium | reverse complement strand
GCCTTCATCAACATTGTGTCCAGGCGGTCGGCACCGCCGATCAGTTCCGGAAATTTGATCATCGCGTCGGCTATTCGGGCGGCGGCCTTCTGCGTTGCTTCCGGGAACTGCCAGGGGAACGCCAGATTGGCGAAGCTTCTCGCCATTGCAGAAACAGGTAAGGCGAAATTCGGCGCGGCACAGCCGTCGACGCCGAGGGCAATTTCCTTTTCGGGCACTTCTGTGAAATCGGCAACGCACCGCAGAATGCGTTTTTGAATTCGATTATCGGGCGAGTCGTAATCGGCCGCGCCGGCATCGATGTGCTTTGCAAACGCCAGCATCGCAGCGTGTTTGCCGGAGCAGTTATTGTGAAGCTGAGTCGGCTTTTCACCAGCCGCGATCATTCGATTCGCTTCAGCCTCGTTGAACGGAAGGTGCGTCCCGCATTTCAAATCGCTTTCGGTAAAGCCGGCCTTCGCCAGCATGCTCGCCGCGATCTCGACGTGCATCGGCTCGCCCGAATGTGATGCGGCGGCAAGCGCGATCTCGCGTTCGTCAAAACCAAAAGCATCGGGCGTGCCGCTTGTCAGGCACGGGATCAGCTGAAACACTTTTGCCGCAGAGCGGAAAAAGGTTACCGTCGCCGGATCGCCAACGCCGGCTACAGGCCTGCCCTCACCGTCCAAAACGACAAGATGCCCACGATGGACCGACTCGACCGTTTCACCGCGAATTACTTTTGCTACTACCTCAGAAGACATAAAGTTAGTTTAACAGGATATACAGAATGGAAAGGATAAGAACTTTGGTCAATTGGGTCGATAAAGCATGAGAGCTTTTGGCGATCTGGTTCGACGCACGGCATCAGGAACAACCATCCTTTACATCCTGTCCATCGTGTTTAAAATTGCCCTAACTGGCGGCGGCGATCATTTCTCGTGCGTTCTCGCGCGCCGCTTCGGTTACTTTTTCGCCGGCGAGCATTCGGGCAAGTTCCTCGATCCGCTCTTCGGGCGAAAGCTCTCTGATAGCGATCGAGGTGCTGTTTTTTTTCATCGACTTTTCGATGACGAAATGGAGGTCGGCCTTCGATGCGACCTGCGGCTGGTGCGTTACGCAAAGCACCTGCTGCGACGCGGCGAGGGCCTTGAGTTTCAATCCGACGGCTTCGGCCACGCGGCCGCCGATCCCGGCGTCGATCTCGTCGAAGACGGCGGTCGAAGCTTCTTTTGCCGCTCCGGCGGTTGTTTTCAGGATCAGCATCAATCGCGACGATTCGCCGCCCGACGCGATGCGGGCGAGCGGCTTTATCCCTTCGCCGGCGTTGGCGGAGAAAAGAAACTCGACCGTGTCGATGCCCTTCGGAGAAAACCCTGAGAGATCTTCCGACGCAAGTTCTTCTTTCGATCGCGTCTTGATATCGACCACAAACTTCGCCTTTTCCAAAGCCACCGCTTTTAGGTTTGCCTCGACCTTTTTCTCAAATCGTCCGGCTGAATCGACGCGTTTATCGTGGAGCGTCGTTGCCGCCGTAAGATATTCTTTTTCAAGCTGCGACAATTCACGCACTAGCTCCTTTTCACGCAGCTCACTCGTTTCGATCGTTTCGAGCCGAGCCTTGCACTCTGTGAAATGCGTCAGAACCGAATCGATCGTGCCGCCATATTTGCGCGTCAGACGCGAAATTTCGGCGAGCCGCGTCTCGATCTGCTCAAGACGTTCAGGCGAAAATTCAAGATGGCCGCCAAAATCGCGTGCCGTTACGGCCAGGTCCGCGACCACGGCGGCCGCCGTTTTCAAACCCTCAATATATTCTGCAAATTTTGAATCGTATTGCGCCAGTTCCTCGATTTTTCTCGTCGCCTTTTCCAGAGTCGCGGCCGAGGATGAGGGATCGTCGTAAAGTAGTGCAAAAATCTCGCTGCTCAAATTCGAAAGTTTTTCGACGTTGTTAAGCCGCAGTTTCGCTTCGCCGAGTTCTTCGTCTTCGCCCGGCTTGATATCGGCCTTGTCGATCTCGTCGATCTGAAACCGAAGCACATCCAGCAACTGCAGCTTTTCGGCGTCGCTCGAGCGTAGTTCAATCAATTCTTGCCTCGCCGCATTCCAACGCGAAAAGGCGTCCGCCGTTTTTTTTCTTTCGATGGTCGATTCGGCGAAAACGTCGAGTATTTCAAGATGGTTCGACGGATTGAAAAGTTCGGTGTGCTCGCCTTGCCCGTGGATCGCCACGAGATGCGGCCCGAGCTGTTTCAGCACAGCTTGGGTCGACAGTTGGCCGTTGATAAAAATGCGGTTTTTGCCCGACGCTGAAAGTTCACGTCGAACTATCACCTCAGCGCTATCGCTTTCATCGAGATCGATGCCCGCTTCGTCGCAGATTCGTCGGAACTTGATATTTTTACCGACCGTAAAAATCCCTTCGATACGTGCCGACTGCTGACCGCTTTTTATCAGGTCGGAAGACACGCGCTCACCGGTCAGCGTCCCGAGGCTATCGACAATGATCGACTTGCACGAGCCCGTTTCGCCGGTCAACAGGTTCAGCCCGTCGCCGAATTCGATCTCGATCTCGTCGATAAGCGCGATGTTTTTTACTTTTAGAAATTCGAGCATCCGGCAAAGCTTCAGAAAAGTCACATT
>JABFSB010000458.1 GCA_013140875.1 Acidobacteriota bacterium | reverse complement strand
GGGATGGAGATGTCCGGCGTTCCTTCGGCTTTTAAGGATATGCTCGCCAATATGTTCCACGGCGGCCACATCGCCTTCCTCGGTATCCCAAGCGAACAGTTCGCCATCGACTGGAAAACCGTCATCTTCAACATGATTACGATCAAAGGCATCTACGGCCGCCAAATGTACGAAACCTGGTACCAAATGAGCGTTTTATTAGAAACAGGAGTCGATATCTCGCCGGTGATTACGCATCGGTATTCGTACAAGGATTTCGAACAGGGATTCGAGGCGATCCGGTCAGGGGATTGTGGGAAAGTCATCTTGGATTTTGAAGAAATATAGCTGAATCTTATGACTCAAAAGCTGATATTCGGAATTATTTTCTTGGCGTACGCAAACGTATGTTGCTTCGGCCAAGAGGTTGTTTCACGTACATCGATTAATAGCGATCCTGACTATTCCAAGCCTCTAATTCCGCTGAGGGAGCTTGTCAAGCAGAAGTCGAAGAACCGAAGCAATACCTTCTACGTTTCCAAGGTTAGTAATTTCGATAATGGGGCAAAGAATGTTTGGGTATATTGGAAGGAAAGGAATGCACTGATACTCTGGGAGCCACATGGCGACGACGACTCGAAGAATGAACTGGTTTGGTCCAGACGCTTCTTAAGATTTGGAAAGGAAATTGTGCCGCCAAGCCGGTATTATCAAGGTAGTAATTTTTTGCTTTTGACGAAAGACGGCATCTCTCTGAGACGAGAATGTTTGCGGGGCTACAAATTCATAGTTGTTCGACCAACGGGCAAGAAATTAAGAAGTTCAGCAATCAGGCGAGCAAATCCGAATCACCTGGAAATATCATGTTAATATAAAGCTTTATGACCGTCAGTATTTCGACAACCGAATTTCGTTATCACGTTACGCCCGCTGGCGTTATGCGTGTTGGTTCGACCCGGGTATCGCTAGATAGTGTCATCCACGCTTTCAAACAAGGTTACTCGCCGGAAGAGATTGCCTTAGATTTCGATTCGCTCACGCTCGGGGAAGTGTATTCCGCGATCAACTTTTATTTGCAGCACAAGTCTGAGGTCGAAGAGTATCTTGCGGAGCGATCGATCCAAGGCGAAGAAATTCGCGCTGAAATTGAAACACGTTTTGATCCGAAGGCTATTCGCGAAGCTCTTTTCTCCAAATCCGGTTAAATGCCCAAATTTCTCGCCGATGAAGATTTCAATAATCGGATCGTGCGCGGAATTCGCCGCCGGTCGGACGAAATAGAAATCGTGCGCGTTCACGAAGTTGGGTTGCTCGGTGAACCGGATCCCGTCGTATTGGAGTGGGCAGCGAACCAACAACGTATTGTGTTGACTCACGATGCCGCGACCATGATCGGTTTTGCCTACGACCGAATCCGCGACCAACGTTTCTTCCCGGGAATGATCGCCGTCTCTCAATATGCGGCCATCGGCAAGGTCATTGACGATCTAGTGAGAATCGCATCCAATGAGAATTTCCAACTGTCCGATCAGGTCGTTTATCTTCCTTTCAAAGATCGATAAACTCTAAACTAATGTACAGCAATTTCAAACAACATTTAGGGAATACTCTTAACGAAATCCACGATGCCGGACTCTACAAATCCGAACGCATTATCGACAGCCCTCAGGACGCCAGGATCGACGTCGGCGGCAGGGAAGTTCTTAACATGTGCGCCAATAACTATCTCGGGCTGAGCGATCATCCGGCGATAGTTGAGGCGGCGAGGAAGTCGTTGGACGAGTGGGGCTATGGGCTTTCTTCCGTGCGGTTTATCTGCGGAACGCAGGCGATACATAAGGAACTGGAGCGGAAGATCAGCGAGTTTCTCGGCACCGAGGACACGATACTTTACACGAGCTGCTTCGATGCCAACGGCGGGTTGTTCGAAACGATTCTTGGTGAGGACGACGCCGTTATCTCGGACGAGTTGAATCACGCCAGTATCATCGACGGCGTGCGGTTGTGCAAGGCGCAGCGGTTTCGATACAAGAACAGCGACATGGCCGATCTTGAGGCGAAGCTGATTGAGGCGAAGTCGGCCCGTTTTAGGATGATCGCCACCGACGGCGTTTTTTCTATGGACGGTTTTATCGCGAAGCTAGACGAGATTTGTGACCTGGCCGAGAAGCACGACGCGCTTGTGATGGTCGACGATTCCCACGCCGTCGGCTTCATGGGCAAAACCGGCCGCGGCACGCATGAGCATCACAACGTGATGGATCGCATCGACGTGATCACTGGCACCCTCGGCAAAGCTCTCGGCGGAGCCAGCGGCGGCTACACCAGCGGCAAACGCGAGACTATCGAACTCCTCCGCCAACGCTCGCGGCCTTACCTCTTTTCAAATTCCGTAGCCCCACCGATCGTCTCGGCCTCGATCGCCGCGATCGACCTGCTCACGCAGTCCACGGAGTTGCGCGACAAGCTGATGGATAACACACGATATTTCCGCAAAAAGATAACCGAGATCGGCCTCGAAGTCCTGCCCGGCGAACACCCGATCGTCCCGGTAATGTTCGGCGAAGCACAGCCAGCCGTGGAAATGGCGAATGCGTTGCTTGAGAAAGGCGTGTACGTAATCCCGTTCTCATTCCCCGTCGTCCCGAAAGGGAAAGCGAGAATTCGAACGCAGGTCTCAGCCGCTCATTCGAAAGACGATTTGGATTTTGCAATCGAGAAATTTGAGGAAGCGAAAAATGAATTAGGGATTAGAAAAGCGAGTGCCGTTTCCGACACCCGCTGATTTATTCGACATCTATTTCGTAACTAACAAGCCAAAGTTCGAGCTGCTCGAGCTTGTCTTTCCACCGAGCCTTGTAGTCACGCATCCATTGGCGGTTCTCGTCGGTGTCCCCGACATCTACCGCGAGTTTTGAATTATTGTCGCGATAAACGGTTCCCTTATGAATCCAGCGACCTTTAATCAAATTGTCGTAGTAACTTACCGCTCCGAATCGATCTACGACTTCCAGAACAGCGTCTGCGAGTAGATCGCTTGGAATGTCCCGTCCGTCGTTAAATTGTAGAGGGAACAATATCTCGAACCGCCGCAAAATGCTGCTCATACGTTGTTTTTCCCAAGACAGTAAACTGGATCTTCTGCTCGGCTAAGGCCTCGAGCGCAGCTTCGGGAATGATGTGTTCGCCAGATTTGAGGATGCGTCCGGAGAAGCGGCCAAGGAGAAATCCGATGGCACGCTTTTCCGTTTCACGGTCTGGAAATGTAATGGTGATCATAATGCCTCCAAACCAAATTCTAACACAGCCTACGCAGCCGTCTGCTGTTTGCCCAACGCGTCTTTTGCCTGTCCGACAACAGCGGCAAATGCTTCCGGTGCCTTAACAGCCATATCGGCGAGTGCTTTGCGGTCAAGTTCGATCTGAGCGAGGTTCAGGCCGTGAACGAACTGTGAGTACTTGATATCGTTCAGACGGCAGGCAGCGTTGATGCGGACGATCCAAAGTTTACGAAAGTCGCGCTTCTTTAGCTTGCGGCCGGTGTAGGCGAAATTTAATGCGCGTTCGACCGACTCTTTGGCTGATCGATACAGTTTAGACTTAGTTCCACGAAAGCCTTTTGCTAAGGCCAATATTTTTTTGCGCTTTTCTAGACGCTTGTTACCACGTTTTGCTCTAGGCATGATTCACTCCTTCGTCGTGATTTGCGAATTTCAACTTGCGATTTGCGAATCAAGAGAGTGTCCCAAAATCGCAAATCGACATTCGTAAATCGAAAATCCAACTAATCCCTTCCGTACGGCAGCATTTTCTCGACTCGTTTTTGGTCGCCTTCGCTTACCATTACGTCGATGTCGAGGTTGCGTTTACGCTTGGCCGTTTTCTTGGTCAAAATATGTCGTGCGTGCGAGTGTCCGCGTTTGAATTTGCCCGACGCCGTCGAGCGGAAACGCTTTGCCGCACCCTTATGTGTTTTTAGTTTTGGCATTATTGCTCTCCCTGGTAAAACCGGCTTTTTCGGCCGGCTTTTTCGTTACTTGCTAAATCTAGATTAAAAAATTTCGTCCTCGCTTTTAACCTCGGCCTCGGCCTTGGGTTTCGGCTCGCGTTTTGGTTTTTCAACAGCCTTTTCCTTCGCCGGTTCCTTGGCCGGGACAGGTGCGGCTTTCTTCACCTCGACCTTTTTCGGATGGAAGATGGTAAACATTTGATACCCTTCCATCTTCGGCGCCACCTCGACCTCGGCAATGTCGGCCAGATCACCGGTCAACTTTTTCAATATTTTTGCGCCCAGTTCGCGGTGCGTCATTTCGCGTCCGCGGAACGCTATTGCCGCTCTGACCTTATCGCCTTCGCCCAGCCATTCGCGGGCGTGTTCCATGCGATAATTGTAATCGTGGTCATCGGTGCCGGGACGGAATTTGATCTCCTTGACCTGCACATTGACCTGTTTTTTCTTGGCCTCGTGGGCCTTCTTTTTCGCTTCGTACAGGAACTTGCCGTAATCGATGATCTTGCAAACCGGCGGTTTCGCAGCCGGCGAGATTTCGACGAGGTCCAAACCCATTTCACGCGCCTTGGCAACGGCGTCACGCGTGTCCATCACGCCAAATGTTTCGCCGTCTTCAGTTACGACACGCACCGACGGAACTCTTATCCTTTCGTTTGTCCGGTGCAGCGGTTCGCGCTGTCGCGGCCGAAAATTTCTTCCACCAAATCTTCTAGCGATATCTGCCTCCTTTTGTTATTGCCTCATTCGTGACCATTTCGATTCCCGACTAAGCGCTCTTTCTTTTGAAGGACACACTCCCTACCGTTCGTGTTTCCGCCCTGTCAGAGCGAACGCGACAGCCGTTGCTGCGTGATCATCTCCTTGAACTCTTCCAGCGACATCGCGCCGATGTCGCCCTGTTTTCGTTCGCGAACTGCCACCTTGTTTGCTTCCAGTTCCTGATCACCCAAAACGAGCATATAGGGAACTTTCTGCAATTGTGCGTCGCGAATCTTCGCGCCGATTTTATCAGATTTCAGGTTCGCTTCAACCCGAAAGCCGCCTTCCTTCAATTCATTAGCAACCGCTTCCGCATATTCGTTTATTCTGTCCGTGATCGGCAGCACCGCGACCTGTACGGGCGCCAGCCACAGCGGAAACGCTCCGGCGTAATGTTCGATCAACACGCCGAAAAACCGCTCAATCGATCCGAACAGGGCCCGGTGGATCATAAACGGTCGATGTTTCTGATTGTCCTCGCCCGTGTATTCAAGCTGGAACCGTTCCGGCAAATTGAAATCCAACTGGATCGTTCCAAGCTGCCAGACGCGGCCGATCGCATCCTCGATCTTGATATCGATCTTCGGTCCGTAAAACGCCGCCTCGCCTTCGATGCGTTCGTAGGTGATGTTCCGATCTTTCAACGCCGCCGCCAATTGTTTCTCGGCCGATGCCCAATCTTCGTCGGCACCCAGATAGCCTTTATTTTCGGCGTCGCCACGGACCGAGAGCTCGAATTTTACTTTATCGAAACCGTAGGTCTCGAACACCTTGATCGCAAAGTCGAGACAGTCCGAAACCTCAACGCTTACCTGATCGGGACGAACGAATAGATGTGCATCATCGACCGTAAATCCGCGAACGCGCATCAGGCCGTGCAGTGTTCCCGAAAGCTCGGCACGATAGACCGTGCCCATTTCCGAATAACGCTGCGGCAGATCGCGATAGCTACGCGGCGACGATTTATAGATGCCGATATGGAACGGGCAGTTCATCGGCTTTAACCGATATTCCTCGTCCTCGATGCTCGTCGGAGCGTACATCGAATCCGAGTAGTTTCCTTCGTGTCCGCTCGTCACCCACAAATCGCGTTTCGCGATGTGCGGCGTATAGACAAAGCTGTATTCGCGTTTTTCAAGCTCTTCCCGCAGCAGCCGCTCCATTTCGTTGCGAACAACGCCGCCCTTCGGATGCCACAGGATCAAACCCTGACCGTAATCGTCATCGATCGAGAAAAGGTCAAGCTGTTTGCCAAGTTTGCGATGATCGCGTTTTTCGGCCTCTTCACGCTGCTTGACCCACGCGTCCAACTCTTCCTGCGTTGCAAAGGCAGTTCCGTAAACCCGCTGCATCTGCTGATTCGCGGCGTCGCCTTTCCAGTAGGCGCCCGACAATGCGAGCAGCTTGAATGCCTTCAGTTTGCCCGTGTGCGGCACGTGCGGCCCGAGGCAGAAATCGATAAACGGCGAATTATCGATGAAATAAACGCTCGCAGTACCTGAAACTTTTTCGTCGATCAGCTCACATTTTAGCGGCTCGTCGCGTTCCTTAAAAAGATCGAGTATCTTTGCCTTGTCGATGTCCTCCCGGCGGTACGGCAGGTTCTGCTTCGCCATCGATTTCATCTTTTTCTCGATGGCCGGCAGGTCTTCCTCCGTAAGGTTACGCGGAGCGATAATGTCGTAAAAGAATCCGTATCGCGGGTCGTCCATCAACGCCGGCCCAATGCCGAGTTTGGTTCCGGGGAACAGATCGAGGATCGCGGCGGCTAACAGGTGGGCAGTCGAGTGGCGAATGACTTCCAGCCCGTCGCGAGTGCCGGCGTCGATCGCTTCGATAGACAGAACTTCGTCCGAGGCGGTCAACTCCTTATTAAGATCGACCTCTTCACCATTAACCTTTGCCGCCAGGGCACTTTTCAATGCGTCGCGGTCGAACGCCTTGATCGCATCCGCTACCGTCGCCGGTGAGGGAATCGAGCGCTCGTTCGCTCCAAATTTTACGTTCAGTTCACTCATACACCTGTTAATCGCAAGATCATTGCAGAAGCCCGCACGTTAGTAAGGGCGTAATGCTCGACGTTGAATGTTATGCCCTTGCTTACGCGCGGGGGCTTCCGCATTCAATGCGTCGCTCAAATTAAATCTACGATCAACAATTCACTACTACTTAACATGATCAGATCCGATAAGAGCGACTTTGCCTGTTTGGAGTTCCGCCTTTAGGCGGCCTGTCTGCTAAAAAGCAGGTACTCCAAACCTATCCCGCCATTAGAGGCGGGTCGTAGTAGTTGTTAAAACAGCAAAGTTCTTCGAAAGCATCTTATCGAAAAATTGTAAGCGGCAGACAAGGCGGTCTACCGCTTTTCTAACAAACCAAGGATGTTACAAGGAAATCCGTCGAATATCAAGCCTCAAATTGGAAAGCAAGTACCAAATCAGCCACGAATGCACGAATAAAAAGCGGTCCACGTCGGCGAAAACATTCGTGCATCCGCGCATTCGTGGCGATTTCTTATTTCAACACTGTACTAGGCGCTCTTCTCAGCCAGCAAGGCTTGCTGTGCCCCGACCCATTCCCAGGCGGCGGCTTCTTCGGACAACTCAAAAACCCGGATCTTTGTCGAAAACAGCGGAGACAGAAGTTCCAGAAAATTCCGCATCCACGGTTTTGCTCCCACGACCGCATACTTTTCGACCTTAGACAGCGATCGATATTTCAATTTCGCCAAATCGTCGTCGAAAAGAGCGGTTAAATCGAAGCCATTAAACTTCTTCAGGCGGGCGAGGACGTTAATTTTCCCGTCTCGTTCGAGGTAAGGCTTGATAACATCGACTGCGTTCTTAATGTCCTTTTCACGCAGACGGCCATCCACTTCATAGGCCACGACGTTCTCACTGGTCGTTTGAATAAACCTTACGGAAGGTTCCGGCGCTTCCGGCTTTGCCAGCGGTTCGGGTGCTTCGGACGCCCACGCAAAGGCTTTGCTGCGTTCCTCAAGTCCGAAAACCTTGACATCTATCGACGAAAAAACCAAGCCTTCGACCCTTGCCAAGGCCCCGATCCAGCCTTTGTTCGTGACAACCGCCGCCCGGTAATACTTCGAAAGCTTTCCAAACTGGCCGACGCTTTGAACAAGATCTTTAGCCAGCCCCTCAAACGTGAGGTTCATCGAGTCCTCGATCTCGGCAAAAAACGATATCCGCTCATTGTCCTTAAGCGCATTGTTCGTCGCTTCGTAAGCTTTTGTCACATCCTCGGCTGTCAGCCCGCCCGACAGCTTCATTGCTACAAGATGTTTTGGCGAATCTAGTATTTCCAACATTTTCGAACCTCCCTGAAAAACGGTGCCTATAAACTCTATTTTGAACTACGTTTCCCGGACACCGGAAGTTCCAAAGGCGAACAATACTATTTCATCGAATGGACGCCGAACATATTGCCTTCCGTATCGGTGCAGAGCGAAATAAAGCCGTACGGCCCGATCGACATCTTCGGCTTAAAAATGGAGCCGCCCGCTCCCGCGACACGGCCTTCCTCGACGGCGCAGTCTTGAGATACAAAGTAGACCAGAGTGCTGTTTCCACCGCTCGGAACTCCAGCCATCTGTACAAGTG
>JABFSB010000030.1 GCA_013140875.1 Acidobacteriota bacterium | reverse complement strand
CGCGTACATGTTGATTGTGCCGAATCTGCCTTCGTACAGACAGTTGGTTCAGCGTCGCGAAAAGGAACGCCTGTTTCTCGCAAGCCGAAACGCCAGGGAAAAGTTGATCAAGACCTTCACGCCGCGTGAGCGTGAGGCCGTCGAGTATCTTCGCTGGTTAAAAGAAAAGATCCAGGACAACTACAAAAAATTCACCGGTGCCGCCGCACTGCCCAGCAACCTTGTCACGCTCGATCAGCGTTGGGAAGATTTCGTCGATCTTCTGGACGTTTATCGGCGCCGCAAACAGCACTTGAAATCGATCAATCGCCAGGCCGTTCATAACCAGCTTTCACAAGCTTATCGTGCGGCCGAAAGCGCGGGTGATGAAAAGACCCGACGTATTCAGCAGACGAACGTCGAGATATTGAAACGCCGAGTAGCCTCATTCGATGAGATCGAACGCAGCGTCAAATTGGTTGAAGGCCAGCTTCAATCGATTGAGAATTTTTTCAGCTATCTGAATGACGAGATCGTAACAATGTCGACGCCCGAGAAGTTCTCGCTTCTCGATTTCGAACAGCTTTCCGATTCCATCGCGATGACCAAACAGATGCTCGACGCGACGGCCGATTCAGTCGGGGCGTTGGATTCGTATAACCGTGAAATGGGCAACTACGAACTATTGCCCGAAGCCAATCGTTGAACTAATCGATCGCGGTCGGGGAGCGGTCCCATTCTTTTTCCAGGCGATTGCGGCATTATCTTCGGCGACGCCGGGCAGCAGTTCCGTCGAATAAACCACTTCATCTATGGTTCGAATCCTTCGATCTCCGGCATATCGGGCCGCGGTGCGCTTTGTACCGTCGCAGCCGGCACCGGCTGCGCGGACGACACCGCCGACGGCCTCGCTTCATCAAGATCGCTGATCGCAAGCGCAAGATTGTTTGCGTTCGAGGCGTAACCCATCGCGATCTCTTTTTTCACTACGCCGGTGCGTATCATCTTTTCCAATTCCTTATCGAAGGTCTGCATTCCCTCAATTTCGCCGTCGTTCATTGCGTCGACGATTGAACGGCCGTCCTTCTCGCCTTTTTCGATATATTCGCGGGTCCGCGAATTCGAAGCAAGTATCTCAATTGCGGCCACGCGTCCGCCACCGGCCCTTGGAAGCAGCCGCTGCGAAATTATGCGGCGGAACGATTGCGACAGACGTGTGCGGATCGCCGCCTCTTCGGCCTTCGGGAAAACGCCGATGATTCGGTCGATGGTCTTTGCTGCGTCGATCGTATGAAGCGTCGACAGCACGAGGTGGCCGGTTTCCGCCGCCTCGAGCGCAACCTCGATCGTCTCGCGGTCGCGCATTTCGCCGACCAGGATAACTTTCGGTGCCTGTCGCAATGCCGCCCGAAGCGCTGAAGCAAAGTCCGGCGTGTCCGAGTGCAATTCCCGCTGGTGGATAGTGCCTAGCTTATGGTCGTGAATAAACTCGATCGGGTCTTCGATCGTGACCACGTGATAGCGTTTGGTCGCGTTTATTAAATCGATGACCGCCGCAAGCGTCGTCGATTTTCCCGAACCGGTCGGCCCGGTCACAAGCACAAGTCCGTTCTTCAGTTCGGCTGCGGACATCACGCCGGGCGGCAGGTTTAGGTCCTGCCAATTCGGCGGCATTGTCGGGATAACGCGCATTACGATCGCGTGCGTTCCACGCTGCATAAAAATATTCACGCGAAAGCGGCAAAGCCCCGGCACGCTGTACGAAATATCGGCCGAGCCCTTCTTGTCCAGACTCTCTAAACCTTGTTCATTCCCCAGCAGCATCAGGTCGGCCATCGCCTTAATATTCTGCGTCGTCAAACGCTCCAGCCCGGCGATCGCCACGCCCTGCAGATCGCCGGTCAACTCGACCTGCGGCGGCCGCCCCGGCGAAAAGATCAGGTCGCTGACCTTATCACCCGCGGCCAGCATTCGCGTCAGCACGCTGTGAAACGATTGGATATTCTTCGCCAACGCCGGATTCACCGCCTCGTTCGTGACCGGAGTGATCCCGGAGCCGCTGGCCGGCAAATTTGTCGATATGTTCTCGTTCATTTTGCTTTTGGATTTCCCTTGCGATCTCCGCTGCGTCGAAAATCTCACGCAAAGCCCTCACAGACGGACAAGGAAGACTTGATTAAACGGACTGCTTGCTACGCGGACTACGGCCCCCTCTTGAAAAGGGACGCGTTTATCGAATAGAATATCTGATTTAAAACAGGCGAGGATTTTATACAGACGAATCAGTTAACAATTAAGGAACCGAACCAAACTATATGAAACGAGTAGGAATTATAGCCGGGCGGGAGATAACTTTCCCCGAATCAATTATCAACAGTATCAATGAAAAAGGCAATGGAAATGTTGTTGCCGAAATGTGCACCTTTGGCGGCATCCGCCTGGATGAGCCTAAACGGTACGACGTGATCATCGACAGAATTTCGCACGAGGTCCCATATTATCGGGCGACCCTGAAGCGGATGGCCCTGGAAGGAACGTATATTATCAACAACCCGTTCTGGTGGTCGGCCGACGACAAGTTCTTCAACTTCAGCCTTGCCGCAAAGCTCGGCGTGGCGATACCGAAGACCGTGCTGCTTCCGCAGGAAAAATACA
>JABFSB010000140.1 GCA_013140875.1 Acidobacteriota bacterium | reverse complement strand
GATTTTGGCCGCGGACGGCGAGTGACAAACGATGCATCCAAATCGATGCAGGTTAAGATGGTCGATACCGTTCTCGAAACGCTGCTGCAGATTCTTTTGCTGCCCATTCAAATAGTTGTGATTTCCGTCACCGCTATCATCGTGGCCCTCATTTATCTGAAAACAAGGCAGGCAGGAGGCGAATCGCTGCACGACCTGCTTTCGAAGTTCGAGGAGGCCGACCGGCCGAGCAAGAAGTGGCAGGAAAGGGTTCGCCAACGCCTGATCCAATCCGGCCGGATAACCAGCCGGTCCTAGCCGATGCAAATGTTCCCGTTTTCCAAAATGGCCGTATTCTCCGCTGTCGTACTTGTGGCCGCATTTGCCGTCGACGCACAGGTGAGCCGTACCTTTAACGTCGGTTCGGGAGCACGAATAGAGATCGTCAACCCGGCCGGCAGGGTGGAAGCGCGGACTGTCGAAACACCTCAAACCGACGGTTCTATCGAGTCCGCCGCGGCGACAACCGGGGCCGTTCTAATTACCGCTACCTCACCCTCCGCGGTCGCCGACAAGGAACTCAAAATCACTGCAACGGCATCCCTTATTCAGGTCAAGGTCGAACCGGCCGAGTCAAAAAAGCGTATCGACATCACGCTGACTGTTCCGGCGAAGGTCCGGTTCAAGATCGAGACTAAGGAGGGGGAAGTTCGGATCGTGGGCGACCTGCTTTCGGCTGACGTAAAAACGGATACGGGTACGATCTCAGCCGAAGTGCCGACCGCCGAACTGAAATACGTGCTGCGATGGACCGCGTCGCGACCAAGATACCTGAGCGATTTCGACCTCGAGAAGATCAAGGAAAAGGCGGCCGGTAAATTCGAGATATCAGGTACGTTCCGCGATGAGCCGGCGGTCGCGGCGAAGGATGATCCGCCGGCTGAAGAAGTAGCTGTGGATACTGCCGGAGAGTCACCTCCAAATGGCGGAAACCCGAACGATCCGAAACCTTCGAAAAAGAACAAGAAGCGTTCGTCGAACCCGGTTTCACTAAACCTGGAAACGGCCCGCGGAATAATCCTGATCAATATCCCTCCCAACGAAGTTTCGAGCGATCTTCGCGAGCGGCCGCTCACCAACGCGGCCAAAGCCATTATTCGCAGCGGCGATTCGCTGCTTATGGAGGCGATTCGGCGGGCGGCACCGAAGTATTACGGCGATTACACGCGGACGCTTCCGCCGATAAAGCTTGAGCCTAAGTTTGCCGACCGGCCGAACATCGAACGGGTGACGGTTTCGAGCGTAAAAGTCGCGTCGGTAAGAGTGAGTGACATCAATAACCGTGCGATCGCCGATCTGGCGGCAGGTGATTTCGAGGTTTATGAAAGCGGTTCGCCTCGCGAGATAATCTCTGTCAGGCCGGCATCGGCACCGTTCAATCTGGTGCTTTTGCTCGATGTTTCCGGCAGCGTCGACAACTACGTCAACTTCATCCGAAAGGCCGCCCGGAATTTTGTGAACACGGTCGATAAACGCGACCGGATATCGATCGTGACCTTCAATGACGACGTCAAGGTGATCTCGAAATTCACCACGGACAAAGCGCTTTTGTCCGAGAGTTTGGATACGTTCGATGCCGGCGGTGCTACGGCTTATTACGACGCCCTCGCCTATACGCTGGCCGATACTTTACGTCCGCTAAAGGGTGACCGCACCGCGATCGTAATATTGACCGATGGCGACGACAACCGTTCGTTTCTGCCGTTCGATTCCACAGTGTCCTCGATCCAGGAAAGCGGTGCGCTGATCTATCCGCTTTATGTTCCGTCCGCGCTGGTGGCGGCGGCCGAGGTCGAACCGGCTGCCTCGATGGACACCTTGCGCCAGCGTTATCTGCAGGGCGAGTTGACGTCGAAAGCGAAAGGAGAAGGCCAGCGGCTTGCGAACGTTTCAGGCGGCGTTTACTACGAGATCAACCAGCTTTCGCAACTGCAGTCGGCGTATGAGGACATTGTTCGGCAACTGAGAACGGCTTATGAAATCGAGTATCGTTCCGAGCTGGGCGGCATCGACGCCGCTAACTCTCCCCGCCTGAAAATCCGTGCTAAAAAGCCGAATACCTACGTTCAGGTCCGCTCGGTCGAGCGGACAGCCCCAAAATAGTTCGCAAGGTCCTCAAGCTAAATTCAGGTTAACTTTTTGCGGAGGAAACGTTTCCCCTTGCAACGGGGGCCGACGTGTTCCGGGGCTTTCGCTGCATTGCTCACGACCGTCGGGGGCACGGGCGATTGGGTCAGCCGTGTCTGGCAACGAGATGGACAATACGCAGACGACCTTCGCGGAATTGACGGCCTCTCTCGACCTTAAGGATGCGATCCACATTGGCCATTCCTAGGCGGACAAGACGCTTAAGCTTTATGAAGGCCATTACCACGATCTGCTGAATGATCTTGATCGAGAGATCGTGATGACGGATATCCTGAACTGGGTTACAAAGCGCCTTCCGGCGGAAGCTTCGGCCGTAAAGGGAGCATAGGTAAGCGTAGATCTTCGGCGTACTCTGCGTTTTAACTTTTAGTTCTAACGCGGAGTTCGCCGGACAACCGCATCCTCTATTCAATTTTCAAGGACTATCGCGGCGAATGCCGATCATTCGCCGGAAACGGCCGTCGCGACCGTTTTTCGGAGGTTTTTCGCCGAGGTTGTTACCGGTTCGAGTTCGATTTCCTCGACGTTTCCCCGCACTTTTTTACCGAATACCGCGTTCCACGGAGCGATCACAAGCGTTACGTTGCCGCTTGCCTTGGCCTGGCAGGCGAGCCGGAGGAACGGTTTTTTGTCGTCCGGCTGGTTGTAGCCGAAGACCTTCATCTGTTTGCGTTCGCGGTCTGACGGTTCAGAGAGCTTTTCCTGCCCGCCGAGGATCCCGACCCAGCATGTGCCGCACGAGGCCGAGGTGCATTCGATCGGAACGGGGCCTTCCCAGCAGCGTGAATCGAACGATTGCCAGTCGCGGTCGCGGTCTTTTTGCGAAGCCGACGCGATCTCTTCATCGTTGATGATCGGGAATTTGCCGTTGAAGGCGAAGGATTCGAACGCGACGCTGAACTTTTTGTCGACCGTCTTGAGGAACCCGAGCAGCCCTTGCGAATCGTCTTTGGCGCGTTCGGCAACGATCGCTTCGGGTGATTTGGTCATCACGCCGGACGGTTTTTGAGTGGCGCCGGGTGCGGTCTTGAAATCGTCGAAACCTGCCTGGACCAGCGTCATCAGGCCCACGGCCGCGATGGCGGTAGTGAGCGATTCATTGGTTTTTGCGGCGACGGCGGCCTCTTTTGCAATGGCCTTGACCTCGTTTGCAAGTGTCGAGAACGGATCGAGCCCTTCGATATGAGCGACGATCGCGTTCTTTACCTGCGGCCAAAACCGGTGGCCGTACAGGAACCGATGCGATGAATCGATTTTGTCCACCAAACCGAAATTGCCGTCCATCGCAAGGCCTTTCATTGCGTCGGCCAGGTCATCGGCGGATTCAAGATAGGTGACCAGGTCGAGCGGATAGAACCGAAACCAAATCTGCACCGCGTTGCGGTCGACCTCGTGAATCGCCGGCAGCAGCGATTCAACCGTCGCCAGCCAGTCGGATTCAGTATGCTTTTCGAGCGCTGAAATAAATGCGTTGTTCATAGTGATCAAACCTCGGTAAAAACAAACCTACATTAAATCAAATAACCGGCGGAAACACGAGCCGTAGCGAGTGTGCCGTGTCACCTGTTGCCATCTTCAGTCGACCGCCGAGGCCGATGATACAAAAAGACTAGAGTACGCCTAACAGTGAATTCCGGTATATAATACCTGACAAAGCCTTTCGCTTCGGAAGCTTTAATCTATGTTTTGTGTAAAGAGCGTGCTAGTTTTTCTGGTACTGACTTTCATCGCAGCTTCTTCCGTTTTTTCCCAGTCGGATAGAGATGCTCCTATCGTGGTGAAGACTCTGCTCGTAAACTTGCCCGTGATCGTCAGCGACAAACAAGGACGGCACGTTTCGGGGTTAAAGCCTGAGGATTTTAAGGTAACCTCCGGCGGTGTTTCGAACGAGATCGTCTATTTTTCGGACGCGCAGATGCCGCTGAACGTTGCGATCGTGCTGGACGAAACCGGGAGCGTCAGCGGTGTGCTGGGCGGAATTAGAAAAGCGGCAAAGCAGTTTGTGAGCCGGCTTGAACCCGACGACCAGTGCATGGTCGTTACCTTTGGCGACAAGGTCCGCGTTCGCCAGCCGCTAACTTCCAATAAGAACAAAATCGACGGTAGCCTCAACTCGATCCGAGGAATTCCCGGTGGAATCGGCCTGATGAACCAGGCGATACTCGAGGTTGTGCGGGAGCAGTTTGCCGGTGTCACGGGACGCAAGGCGATCATCGTGCTGACGGATGCCGGAGAGATAGTAAACCGGACGCGGACCATGCTTGAAGAACTGATAGAAGGAGACACGGTCGTTTACTCAATCTATTACCCCACTACAACATTCGGGTTAAAAGGAAGCAAACAGACCCTAGCCGAACTGACCGAAAAAACTCCGGTCGGCATTTTGTCCCGAATGGCGGATGTCACAGCCGGCCGCCTGCTGGTCGCCGACGGCAGTGATTTTGTGTCGCAGTTTCAGACAATTACCGATGAACTGAAGAAAATGTATATCCTCGGTTTCTATCCCGAGGAATCGACAGACGGAAAGGCTAACAACATAGACCTACGACTCGTTCGCACCGACCTCGTGCTCAGAACGAAGTCGGCCATCCGACCGAAAGCAAAGTTAAAGCCGAACGTTCCGAGTAACTAGCCGCGAGTGCCCTCTTCCAAATCAAATCCGGCCCGATCGAACGAAAGCAGCAAACTGATAAACAATATTGTGCAATGACATAATTGTTTGCAAAAACCATTCGACGATAGCGTCGCATAATTAGACGAACAACAATTTGTCCGATCATCTTTGAGAAAACCGCCTTGTTTTTGGGCTTTTGTGGTACTTTCCGGAGAATTCTCGCCGTGGATGGAAGGATTTTTCACATAAGAGAGCAGTTAGCCGCCAATCTGAATCACGACTGGACGATCGAAGAGATGGCTGGGCTGGTCGAATTGTCTATTCCGCACTTTCAAAAACTCTTCAAAACCAATACCGGCACGTCGCCGATGGCGTATCTTCGCGACCTGAGATTAAACAGGGCGTGCGAATGCCTGGAATCGAGCTTTAATCAGTTGAAGCAGATACGCGTTCACATCGGCATGACCGACGACAGCCATTTTACCCGCGATTTCAAAGATAAATTCGGCGTCACGCCTACCGATTACCGCAAGAAATACTGGGAAAAGATCCAAAACGGCGCCCTCGTTGGCGCTGAATAATAGAATCCGCCAAATAACGCTACCCAGATTCCAGAAACAATCGTTGAGTCCCGATGCGCGTGCTCTTAGACTTTTCTTCGGAGGTCTTTGACCTCTTTGTTTGGTATGCATCGGCTTGAAACTTTTGCGTGCTTTGTGTCTTCTCTTTGTGTTCTTTGTGTCAACCATCAGTTCAAACACAAAGAACACGAAGGGAAGACACAAAGGTCACGGAGAAGATCGGCTTGCACAATTCCAACCGATGCATCGCTTTTATTTGAACTTATTTGACCTGCGATCGGCGAGCCCCAGCGGCCGATCAGGATAGCGAGAGGAGTAATTTGCAATGAAAACGGATAAAGAAGCGCCGGTCACGAAACCGACCCTGGAAGAAGCCCACATTAAGGAACGAAATAGCTTCAAGGCGCTCGTGTTGAGCAACGCTAACTATTTCGGCAATTTAAAAGACAGCAAACTGCAGGCGGTATTTCCGCTCTCCGGAAATACGAACTACGAATCGCTCGGCTGCCTTGGTTATCAACCTCAGCAGCGACACCTCGAAGCGGTTGTTTATCTTTACCAGCCAAGCGGCTACGGGACCGGCATTTGCGGAGCGGGCACGCCGGAATACGTGCGGTTCTATCTTTCTTACGACAACGGCGCGACTTGGCAGGACCAGGGTTTGACGAGCTTTCAGGCCCACAATATTCCCGAGGGCACGGAAGGCTCGAAACGGCTTGAATACGCCGTGTCGCTGCCGATCACGCCGAATCGGAAGCTTTGCATTTTCAATCCGCTGATAAAGGCACGTGCGATTCTGTCATGGAACAATCCGCCGCCCGCAAATCAGCCGAACTGGAACCCCATCTGGGGAAACGTTCGCGACGCCGACATATTAGTAGAACCGCGCCGCTTTATATTCCCGACCGAAATATTTGAGGTAGCGAAGACGAAGTTCCCGCCGGTTTTGTCGGAGTTTATGGACCTCGACGTACCGATCGAGACCAAGACAAAGGTGCTGGGAGCGGCTGAGTTGGCCGAGCATTATAAGGGCACGGACGTGCCGCCGGCACGGTTTGCGTTCAAGGAACTCAACGCGTTTGCTTCGGGCAAGACGAGCCTGACCGCCGAGGCCTTTACTAAACTTGTGCCTGGCATAAAGATCGATCCGAACATTTTCGACATCCTCTTTCCGCCGACGGACGGCAACATCAGTTATGAGGAATTGAAGTGTATCGGTTTGGACCCGAACCACCCGGACACGCTGGTCGGTGTGATCCAGGTTAAGAAAAAAGCGGGTTATTCCGGCGGGCCGTGCTCGGACGGAAGCCGCGAATACGTGACATTCTGGGGCGATTTCGACGGGAACGGGAGTTTCGAGACGTGTCTCGGCACGGCGAGCGTGCGGGTTTACGATGTGAACGTTCCGGACGCCGGTGTTTATTACGCGGTCAGGCTGCCGGTCGATCTTAACCAATATCGCCAGGCATGCCAGAAAGGCGCCAAGGTCGTGCGGATACGCGCGATCATGTCGTGGAATTCCCCGGCGCCGTGCGCTAACCCGAATCACGTTCCCGCGTGGGGCAACCGCCAGGAAACGCTGATCAGCATCGCTCCGGTGTCGGGTGCTCCGGCCGGCAAGATCGCGATTTTGGGCGGAATTCCGGTATCGATGATTTATGACGCGGGTGCGATTGTCAGCGGTAATCCGGTCCAGGGTCTGACAACGCCCGCGGCCGTTTTTGCCACCAACAACCTTCCGCCCGACAACCCGGACGGCAACATCCTGACTGCTGACGGAAGGCCGTGTCCGTTCGCGGGCCGCGTGTCGGTGCAGGGAAGCCCGCTGCTCGGTTCGAGCTATAAGGTCGAGGTCATACCTGTCGGCGGCGGTGCACCGACCGATGTCGTCACCAAGCTTCGGCTGGTAAGGGATGATGGTTCGAGCTATGACCACCTTGCGAACCCGGCGACCGGGCGATTCGATTATCAGATTTTCACGCAAAATGTGAACAGCCTGCTGGCCCAGTGGGATTCAACCGGCGACGATGCCTGGATCGTAAGGCTGACCACGTATAACGGAGCCGCCGCCAACCCGTTTGCACTTCAGACCGGCAGCGATTCGCACGTGGTCCAGCTCGACAACACAGGCCCCGAGGCCGATATCGAGATAACGTCCGGTGCCGGTTCGTGCGGGAAGTTCGGTCCGGGAGATGTGCTGTCAGGCACCTTTGTCGCTCGCGACAAGTACCTGAGCGGCTACAGCCTGGGAGTCGAGCCCAATGTCAACGATCCGGGCGAGGCAATCCCCAGCCCAAGCTCCGGCTCGGTCAATACGGCGGTCGCTCCGGGTGACAATTGGACGCTGGACACCACCGGCATGAAACCATGCGGATACGTAATCCGCGTCGTGGCATCCGACCGGGCGATCGTCAACAGCCAGGGCGTCGGCCACCATGCCTCCGACAGCGCGGGATTCTGTTTGGATGGGAAGCAAGACGATTGATCCTGATTGATAAGTAGATCATGAACGGGCGGCAGCGATTTCGTTGCCGCCCGATTTTTTATCGAGTATGCTCCGGTATAGCCGGGTGGGAACTAGCTCCATTTGCGATTTGCTATCCCCGCCCGCAAATGCAAGGCTTAGTTATCGATCCTACTCTGCGTCATGTTTTTGGACGCGCTTCGCCTTAAGCGGTTTTCGGATAAGTTAGAGAGCAGGCCCTTTGGAATAGTAGAAGTAGCTCTCAACGAAATTTTTGAGTATCCGAGATCCGGCCTTTCACGTACTGCGTAAAAAGCCCCGATCCTGAAAACTTCTCCAGCACGCCCGGATCAGCCGGGAAAGGAAACAAATATAATGTCAATGAAACTTTACGTAGGAAATCTCTCCTTCAACACGTCACAGCAGGACCTGAACGAGCTTTTCGGCACGGTCGGCACGGTCGAATCGACCAACATCATCGAGGACCGCGAAACCGGCCGCTCGCGCGGTTTCGGCTTCGTCGAAATGTCGTCGAAGGAAGAAGGCAACAGCGCCATTGAGCAGCTCAACGGCAAAG
>JABFSB010000123.1 GCA_013140875.1 Acidobacteriota bacterium | reverse complement strand
CACCGTTCCCCACGCAAATATTTCATCGGAAAATCCGTCCGCGGCGGTCACGGTGCAGATCCCGGCCGACCCGCGCATCGGCAAGCAGTTCGGCAAGTACATCATCCGCAGCCGTGTTGCCGAAGGCGGAATGGGCATCGTTTACTTAGCGCTCGACACGCAGTTGGGCCGCGAGGTCGCGCTCAAAATACTGCCCGAATATTTTTCGATGGACCGCGAACGGCTCTCGCGTTTTCATCGCGAGGCACGGGCGACTTCGTTGCTGAACCATCCGAACATCGTCACGGTTTTCGAGATCGGCCAGGTCGACAGCTGCGAATTTATCGTCACCGAATATGTCGAGGGACGAACCTTGCGCGAGTTGATGCGGCAGGGACAAATTCAGTTCGTCGAGATGCTCAAGATCGCATCGCAGATCGCGGGTGCTCTCGCGGCGGCCCACAAGGCCGGAATTATTCACCGCGACATCAAGCCGGAGAACGTGATGCTCCGACCCGACGGTTACGTGAAAGTGCTCGATTTCGGATTGGCGAAACTGACCGACGCGACCCGCAAAACAGCGTCCGGGAATGTCGAATTCGGGCCGAGCGGGCTGAACCACACGGTGCCGGGAATGATAATGGGCACGGTCTCGTATATGTCGCCGGAGCAGGCCGAGGGGCTTGAGACCGATCCGCGGACGGACATTTGGGCACTCGGCGTGATGCTTTACGAAATGGTGGCCGGACGCGTGCCGTTCAGAGGGCCGACGGCCAGCCACACGATTGTCGCGATACTCGAACAACAGCCCGACGAGCTTGAGAACGTGTCGCCCGACCTGCGGCAGATAATCTCGACGGCCCTGCAAAAGGACCGGGCGTTACGATTTCAAACCGCCGAGGCGATGTCCTCCGCGATCGACGAGGTCAAGCATCGGCTCGGATACAGCAGCGATAAAAACATAAGCGGCCCCGCCCCGACGGCAGGAAGCATCGCCGCGGCACGGCCCGTTCCAGCTCCGGCGACGGCGAATCCGTATCGCAAGCTGTTATGGATCCTTCCGGTGGCTTTCGTCCTGCTGCTGATCGGAAGTGTCGGTATCTACGCGGTCGCGACGTGGCTAATGAACCGGCCGGTGACGGATACGGATAAACTTCCGATCGCGAATACGACATTGCCGACGCCGGAACCCTCGATGACAGCATTCAATACGCCGACGCCTTCGCCGACCCAGGCCGTGATCTATGTCGAGCCGACGCCGGAAGCGGACACACCTACGCCGACGCCGATTCCGGATGAAAAGCCTGATGTTCCAACGCAGCAGGAGCGACGGCGACCGCCGGTCATACAGCCGCCCGTCCGCGAGCCGCGGCCCGACCCGACGAGACGCCCGCCGGTGAAAAAACCGCCGCCGAAACAGGACCCGAACTGCGTGTTCACCAATAGCTGTAAGCAATAGGGCAAAATTGACGTGAATATGCCGTCAAAATTAAAACCGTTTCGGTTTGAGAATTTATGCCGTTTTCCCGTAAGGTAAGTGTCCTGATCGCATCTCTCGTCATCCTGGCGGGGGTGCTGGCGTACGACTTTGACTTTATGCGGGTCGGCGCACAGACCGGACCGCTGACCTATCCGGAGGTAAATACGGCGCTTCAAACAAAGCTTCCAAACAATATATTTAAGACAAAACCGCAGCTTATTGCATTCATCATTACGCAGGTCAAAAAGCGAAAAATGGACAAGCCGCTGACGGCAGATCGCGAGGACGATCTTCGCCAGGCAGGTGCGACCGAAGAGCTTATTCAGGTGATCCGCTCGAATTCGCCGTCTGCGGTGGTCACGCCGACGCCGGATAATTCGCCGGTCGACCTCGGCGATCTCGCTGTGCGTGCCGTTAACCTGATCAAACCCGAATACACGGAAGAAGCCCGCAAAGCGCGGACGACGGGAGAAGTAAAACTGATCCTTGAAGTGGACGAGACCGGCCGCGTTACATCCGTGTCGAGATTGACCGTCGTTGAGAACGGATTGACCGAACGTGCGATTGATGCGGCACGCCGGACCACTTTCAGGCCCGCCACGCGCGATGGTAAGCCTGCCCGCGGAACGGGTTTTATCAAATACAATTTCAAGATCAGCCAGATCGATGTCGCGGCGACGCTCGCAACGGCGGATGCTCTGGCCGGGCGGCAGGATTGCGACGGCGCGGTTGCCGAGTATAGCAGGGTGATCGACGTCGATAAAAACAATGTAAGAGCGCGGCTTGGGCGAGGGAAATGCCAGTTGGTCACGGCCAACTATGCTTCCGCTGTCGAAGACCTTACGACCGCGACAAACACCGACCGGCAAAATTCCGATGCGTTCTTTTTCCTGGCGGCGGCGAAAGATTTTGTCGGCGACGTTCCGGGTGCATCGGAAAATTATGAGAAGGCCGGGCGGCTTCGTCCGGAGTTGGCCAAGCAGCCAACATTCATTTGCCTTTACATCGACCGCCAGCCGATGTCAGCCGACCAGGCCCGGTCGGCTGCCGGACCGATCATCAACGCGTGCAACCAAGCGCTTCGTGAATCGACCGGGCAATTGTCGAATCTGCTCACGTACAAGCGCGGAATTGCGAATCGGATGAAGGGTGAGTACGATAAGGCGATAAACGATTTCGAATCGGTTAGACGTTCGAATCCGCAGTTTGCGGCGATCAATATGCAGCTTCAGATCGCGCTCAACAGCCGCGGACTTGAGGCGTTTAATAAAAAGGAATTCAAGAAGGCGTTCGACGACGTTTCGGCCGCTATCCAGGTCGACCCGCAAAGCCCGACGCCATATATAAATCGCTGCGCAATTTATCTTTACGCGTGGAAACAGTATGCCGAGGCGATCACCGATTGCTCGTCGGCGATCCGTTTGGCCACAAAATCTTCGATGGCGTACAACCACCGCGGCTACGCCTACGAAATGTCGAACAGCCGCCCTCAGGCGATCGCCGATTACAAAAAGGCCCTCGATATCGACCCGCAGAACCAGGCCGCACGTGCAAATCTAAACCGGTTGCAATCGCAGGTTCCGAGCATTAAGAACGATTGAGCAGTCGCGCGCATAGTAGTTTTCTTTGTGTTCTTCGTGTCTTCAACTTTGTGCTCTTTGTGTCAGGAAAAAGCCTTTAGGCACAAAGTCCACAAAGGGAAAGACACAAAGTTCACAAATGGCGATTAGAATGCCTAAGCCTGTACTAAGTCAGGGCGATATGGACGACGTTGAATGTATCGCCCTGACTTCGTGCGGGCTTGTGCAATAGCCTTGCCGAAACATACACTAACAGTTTCCGAGTTATGTACGAATTTGCAGTTACACCAGCCGTTACACAGCTTCGCCGACCGGGCGTGATAATCACCGACGTGACGCCCGGCGGGTTGGCGGACGAGCTTGAATTGGCGCCGCACGACCGGATCATTAAGGTAAACGGCCGGACGGTGCGCGATTATCTCGATTTTCGATTCCAGACGGCGGGCGAAACCGAACTGACGTTTCGCGTTAAGAAGCCGGACGGCGAGACCGTGGACATCGAATTTGACCGCGAGGAAGGCGAAGATTTCGGGCTCGACTTCGAACAGATCGTACCGCGGCAGTGTGCGAACGAGTGCCTGTTTTGTTTTTGTAAGGGCAATCCGGCGGACGCTCGGCCGTCGCTTTTCGTTCGTGATGAGGACATTCGGCTTTCGTTTCTTTACGGCAATTACACCACGCTCTCGTCGATAACCGACGACGAGATGAAGCGGATAATCGAACAGCGATTGTCGCCGCAATACGTTTCGGTCCACGCGACCGATTTGAAGACGCGGGCTTACCTGCTCGGCGTTTCGGAAGAGCGGGCGGACATTTCGGGCAAGCTGAAAACGCTGCTTGATAATGATATCGAGCTGCATGCACAGGTCGTGCTGTGTCCGGGAATTAACGACGGGATGCAGTTGGAAAAAACGCTCCGTGACCTGGCGGCACATTATCCGAAAGTGGTCTCGACAGCAGTGGTACCCGTCGCGTTGACGCGATACAACACCGACGAACGCCTAACGCGCGTGACGCCGGAATTTTGCCGCGACACGATCAAACAGGTCGAAAGGCTGCAGAAGGAATTTCGCAAAAACCTCGGCGTGACGTTTGCTTTCCTCGGCGACGAGATCTATCTGAAAGCCGGGATGGAAGTGCCGAGTCGAAGGCATTATGGAAATTATCCGCAGATCGAAGACGGCGTCGGGATGGTGCGGACGTTTATGAACGCGTTCGAGAAGGTACTGAAAAATAGCGCTACGGAATCGAATCGGGATGAGGCGGTGCAGCTTGCAAGGCAGTTCTTTAAGAACGTCCGCACGCACCCGGCGGCTAGAGTTCCTGCAGCGGTCGAGGCCACGGACCGGCAGTCGATCGCTTCTTCACGTGGCAGGAAACTTTTCGGCACGATCCTGACAGGCGAGATGTTCGCCGCAATCCTTAAGGAACAGATCGACAAATACAATCACCTGACCGGTGCGAGATTGAATGTCATAGCCGTTCCCAACACTTATTTTGGCGGAGATGTGGCCGTGGCCGGCCTGTTGACCGGCCAGGATTATTTGGGGGTGAAGGACGAGATCAAAGGAGATTTTGTCATCATTCCAAAACACACGATCAAATCGGACGAGCCTATCTTGCTGGACGGAATGATGTTCGAAGAACTGCGATCAAAATTTTCGATACCAGTTTACGATCTGGACCTGAAAGGCCTGATCGAATTTCTTTCCCATAACTGGAGCCCGGAAAGGAACCAGGCCCCAGTGCGATAAGGCGGCTGCGGCATCAGCTTCGCTTGAAGTTGTAAATGATCATGCCCGTCACTTTCACCGGCACTTTTGAAAGCGTCGTCGGTGAGAACCGGGCATTCATCGCGGCCCGTTCGGCTTCACGTCTCAGCAACGGATGCCCACTGATGGCCGATGCGGAGACAACTCTTCCGCTTTCATCGATCATCACTTGCACCTTTACTTCGCCTTGAGCATTCACGGCGATCGCGGCCGCCGGGTAAGGAGGTTTCGGAAGGCTCGAAGCTTGTCCATTTACTACTCCCAGCGAGATCGGTCCGCTCGGTTTTGGTTTAATGACTGGCGGCGGATCGGGAATTTTGATGGTATCCGCGACCGGCTCCGTGTAACTGGATGAGCTGCTCGGTTCCGAGTTTCCAACCCGTCCCGTTCCTGTATCACTCGGTTTTCCCTCGCCCAGAGAGTCAACGTTGTTGGTCTTAAAATCGCCTAGCGGCCGAGACATAAACTGGTTTGGCGTGACAGATGTTTTGTCGGGAATCGAGATCGGTTGTTCTTCAGGCCGAAGCATATTCAGAACTCGTGTGGGCGTTTCCGAACGTTGGGCTGGTGCCTGATTCCTTTCCGGCTCAGGTCTTGGCAGCTCAGGCTCCACCGGCGTCACGGGAGCGAGCATCATGGAAAGCTCAAAATCGTCGATGCCGAGATCTAGATTTACGGCATAAATACTCAAAACTACCGCCGAGCCGAACAACAGGGCCACAATTCCGCTGGTAACCAGAAAATACCTGCCGCGTCCTTTCGAGTCTGCACCGCTCTCATTAGAAACGATCATCTTGTCAAACATGGTCAATCCTCCAATTTTCAAGACTGTGCCAACCGTTCGATTAGTTAGACACCGGCGGTCAGGATTTGTTCCCGGAAAGAGCCTCCGAAAAAATTGGTTTTCGGGGTGACGGGCATCTGCTACCATAAAGACCGAGTTTTTCCTATGCTCGGGTGATTCATGAAGAAACTTCTACCTATATTGTCGATCTGTTTGCTGATGGGAATGGCGGGGATTGGCGCGGGCCAAACGGCGCCGACTGCGGCTCCAACACCAGGGCAACGCATTATGCCGCGTCGAAATCAACCGGAACGACCTCGGTCCGGCCAGATCGCCCGACCGGTGAAGCCGGACGGGAAGCAGCCGAACTGGCAGCCGGACGGATATATACCGGGTGTTCCCGAAACGGCGGCAGCCGCCGACGCGCGGGCACGTGAGATGTTCGAAACGGCGAAGGGGCTTTTAAGACGACGAAAGCCTGACGAGGCCTTGTTGGTGCTGAAAAAATTGGAACTTCAGGAGCCGAAACGATTCGAGGTCCACCATTTATTGGGAGTGACGTATGGGATGCTCCGGCGTCCGGAAGATGCGGCGGCCTCTTTTTTGAAAGCGACGATATTCAATACGAAAAGTGCCGACAGCTTTTCGGGTCTTTGCTTTATGTTGGCGGAAACAGGCAGGCGTATCGAGGCCGTCGACGCCTGCCGCGAAGCGATTCGACTGGCGCCGGAGCGGTTGAGATTCAGGACACAATTAGCCGAATTGTATTTGTTCGACGAGAGGGTCGAAGAAGCTATCCGCCTTTTAGAGAATGACCGATCCTCGCAAAACGAACTGCCCTATCTGGGTATGCTTGGCGACGCCTATTACGTTAACAGTGAATATGCTAAGGCCGCTCAAATATACGAAAAGATCCGCCGGGGATGGCCCGCGGTAAGCATCGTTTATCTAAGATTGGCGGGTGTTTACGATTATCTGGAACGACCCGCCGAGGCGATCGCCGCGGCCAGGAAATTTGCCGAAATGGAGTCGACGCTCGCGATGGCCCACTTTAATCTAGGCATGGTGTTTCAGTCGTCCGGGTTTTTCTTTGAATCGATCGATTCACTGGTAAAAACCGTCGACCTTGATCGAGCCAACGGTTCGGCTTATCTTGCCCTGAGCGAAAGTTACGAAACGGTCGGTGACAAGGAGAACGCGCTTGGAAGCCTTCGTCATGCTTACAAGTATCTGCCCGAAAAAACTTTTGAACTTAGTTACCGTTACGGTAAAGCCCTGGCCGAAGACGGCTATAGGGAAGAAGCAGTCGAGCCGCTCGAGCGCGCTTATGCCATGCGTCCGCATCCCGAAACTATGCGTGCGTTGGGCTTTGCGTACATCGAAGTAAAACAATATGACAAAGGCGTTGAGCTGATCGAGAAGGCGAATGAACTTTCGCCTCTCCCTCCCGGCATTTCGATCGATCTGACCCGGATCAAAAAGAGAGATCAATTGTTGGATCGATTCGACCAGATCGTCGAAGAGGTGCGCCGAAATCCCAACAGCCTGAAAGCGCATTTCGAGGCGCAGGAAATTTACCTTTTCAAAGGAATGGTGAAAGAAGCCGAACTGCACGGCCTGGAGATGCTGCGACTTGCGCCGGATGACGCCCGAAACTGGAACGGTATGGGCATTTTTTACGCGAACAACGGACAGATCGAGAAGGCGTTAGAAATGACACGGAAAGCTATCGAGCTTAATCCGCATCATGTTCTGTATATTACCGCATCGTTCCATCTTGCGAAGCTGGGACGGGTCGACGAAGCTATCGAAGCCTTGAAGAAATCAATAAGTATCAAGCCGTTGTTAGAGTCGCATCTCGCATTAGGAGATCTTTGGTTGAAGAAAGGCAACCGGCAGGAAGCTTTGCGCGAATTTCAAGCCGGCTTGCAGCTCGGGCCGAACGATATCCGTCCGAACTTTCGGCTTGCGTGGCTGTACGTTCGAATGGGCGACAAAGACGGGGCATTGCGTCAATACCAAAGCTTGCAGGCCATTGCACCGGACCAAGTCGGCGCTTTAAAAATGGCGATCAGGGCACATTTTCGGTTATCGCTGCCGTGACTTATCGGCTCGCTTCGTGTTCTTAACCTGGATGATCTCGGCCGCGATCGATACTGCTATCTCTTCGGGTGTGTGGGAATTTATCGGAAGGCCGATTGGCGTGCGGATGCGGGAGAGTTTTTCGGCAGGGAAGCCTTCGTTTTCGAGCGTCTTGAACAGGACGGCCATTTTCGCTTTGCTGCCGAGCACGCCGAAATAGCGGAATTCGTTTTCGATGAGATTTCTGATCACGATCTCGTCAAACGCGTAGCCGAGCGTCATGACGACGACGAAGGCTTCACGGTCGGACGCGATGTGATCGCCGATGTCGTTGTAGCTTTCGAGAATGCGGACCTCGTCGGCGAAGCGGTTTTTTTCGATGGTGTTCAGGTCTTGCCGGTCGTCGAAGATCGTGATGCGGAAATCGAGTTTCGACATTAGTTCGGAAAGCGCCAGTGCACAATGGCCGCCGCCGATGATGTATATCGCGTTTTTGTATCCGAGGCGCTCGGAGTAATCGAATTGGGTGTCGGACGTCTTCTCGAAGAAAATGTGCTCGTCCGCGTTGGTGCGGGGTTGTGCAGTAAGTCCGAGTTGCGAAATGTTGATAAAGATTTGCCGCCGCGAATCAATGGCTTTGATGATGGTGTCTATGGTCGGGGCGTCGTTCGGGGTCAGTTTAATGACGATGACCGTTTGCCGTCCCGAACAGATCATTCCGGACGCGTGCGTGGAGTTTTTTTGTTGGAC
>JABFSB010000395.1 GCA_013140875.1 Acidobacteriota bacterium | reverse complement strand
GTGGAAAAGGCACTGGAGATCGAGCCTCTCGACCCTAACATGGTCGCCAATCTCGGCCGCCATTACCTTTATGATGGGCAGCGTGAACGCGCTTTGGAGCAGGTTCGGCGGGCCTACGAGGCCGACCCGAGTTTCGTGATCGCGCGGCTGCTTTACGGCATGACGCTAAATGCGACCGGTGGATATGCCGATGCGATCGCTTTGGCCGAAAAAGCACTTCAGGACGACCCGAACAATCAGCAGATGCTCATGGTCGCCGGTTATGCATACGGCCGTACCGGTCGACGCTCGGATGCCGATCGCGTCATTGAAAGATTTCGCGAAATAGCAAAAACACAATACGTGATTCCAAGCTTTGTAGCGGTGGTCTTCGGCGGGATGAGCGAAAAAGACAAGGCCTTCGCCGAATTGGACAAATCGATAGAGCTGCATGATTCATGGTTCAGATGGGCCAAGGTCGAACCGCTCTTCGACCCGCTCCGCGAAGACCCGCGATTCGCTGGATTGTTGAAACGGATGAATCTGCCGGAATAGATTTAAAGAAAGATGGCGAGCAGACTTACCATAAGTCGAAATTTTTAGTTGCTGAAATTCGGCCAAGGCCTGTTAAAAGATTGCTATTGTCCGTCAACTAAAGCAGGCGGCAATTTATGAAGACAAAGATGGAAACAGGAACAATCATCGATCAATACAAAATCCTTTCGCCAATCGGCAAAGGCGGCATGGGTGAAGTGTTTCTTGCCCAGGACACGAAGCTTGATCGAAAAGTCGCACTCAAGATTCTGCCGCCGGAATTTGCGGAAGATAAGGACCGAATGAGCCGCTTTGTGCGTGAGGCTAAATCTGCTTCGGCGTTGAATCATCCGAATATCATCACGATTTACGAAATCGGCGAATCTGACGGAACGCATTTTATTGCGACGGAATTTGTTGATGGCAAAACGTTGAAAGACTATGCAAGGACGAATCCGCTCAGTTATAAATCGGCGTTGGAGATAGCGATTCAGGTTGCTTCCGGCTTAGACGAAGCACACGTCGCGGGAATCTTCCATCGCGATATTAAACCCGATAACGTGATGATTCGCTCAAACGGGTTAGCCAAAATTCTCGATTTCGGAATTGCGAAATTAGCAGTTTCGTCCGCGTCTGCGCATGAATCGAGCGAAGACGTAACGGCAATTAAAACCGGAACGTCGCCCGGAATGATCATCGGCACGGCAAATTATATGTCGCCCGAACAGGCGAGAGGCAGAGAAGTCGATGCGAGGACGGATATTTTTAGTTTTGGCGTGGTGCTGTATGAAATGATCGCCGGCAGGCTGCCCTTCGAAGGCGAGAATGCGTTGGAAATGATCGGTGCAATTTTTTATAAAGAAGCGAAACCGTTAAATTCCGACGTTCCAATTGAAATTCAAAAAATCATCGGTAAATGTTTGCAAAAAGACCGAGACGAGCGTTATCAAACAATCAAAGACGTACTGATCGATTTGAAGGACGTCAAGCAGCATCTGGAGTTTCATGACAAATTAGAGCGTTCGACTAATCCGGATCAAGACGAAAATAAAACGGCAATGCTCGCTGCATCTCCTTCAGGCGAAATCGCGGGTGGCACGCGGGAAGGGCCGCTTCAAGGCGGGACTACAAACTTAACGACTTCAGCAGGTTTCGCATCTGTCGCGACGCAAGCCGTGAGCCATAAACTTGCGGTGGTGGTTATCGGCATCCTTCTGCTTTCAATCATTTCGGCGATCGCATATTTCACTTTCTTCGTCGGTTCGACCAAACAAATCGAATCCATCGCCGTCATGCCTTTCGTCAGTGAAGGCGGCAATCAGGATATTGAATATTTGAGCGATGGGATGACGGAGTCGCTCATCAAGAGTTTGTCGAATCTGCCGAATTTGAATGTCAAACCGCGTTCGTCGGTCTTTCGCTACAAGGGCAAAGACACTGACCTGAAAACTATCGGTAAAGAACTTAATGTCGAGGCGATATTGAACGGCAGAATAGTTCAACGTGGTGAACAAATTACTCTGAGTTTGGAGTTGATCGATGTGCAAAACGATAAAGTGCTTTGGACAGAACAATATCAACGCAGCCAATCCGACCTTGTAACGCTCCAAAGCGAAATTGCCAAGGATGTTTCGAGCAAACTCAAATCAAAACTTTCGGGTGCGGAGGAAGCGAAAGTAACCCAAACCGCAACCGTCAATCCCGACGCCTATCAGGCATATTTGAAAGGACGTTTTTATTGGAACCGTCGAACGAAGGAAAATCTTCTAAAGGCGATCGAGCAATTTAAGATCGCAACCGACCGCGACCCAAACTATGCACTTGCCTATTCGGGCCTTGCCGATTGTTACGCGGTTATTGGGGAATACGCCGGAACTCCGACGCTCGAATCCTTGCCGCAGGCGACGGCCTATGCCGAGCGTGCGATTGCACTCGATGGTCGGCTGGCTGAACCTCACGCAACGTTGGGGATCATAAATAAATTTGCGTGGAAATGGAAAGAATCCGAAATCGAATTTAAACGGGCGATCGAGATCAACCCGAATTATGCGACATCATATCATTGGTATTCGATCCTTCTGAGATCTCTCGGAAGGTTTGAAGAAACGGCGGCCGAGATTAAAAAGGCGGAGAAACTCGACCCGCTTTCGAGCATAATCGGCGTCAATGTTTCGGACAGCCAACAGATGCTGAACGACCATAATGCGAGCGTGGAAACAATGCTCAAAATTATCGAACTCGACCCGACATTTTCGGCGGCACACGAAAATCTGGGTGCTTCGTACCTCAAACTCGGACGCAACGAAGAGGGTATCGCACATTTGGAAAAAGCCGTCGAATTGAGCAAGAGGTCGGCGGTGAGATTGCGGGGTTTGGGCTACGGTTACGCCGTAACCGGAAAACGCGGCGAAGCGATCGCCATCGCCAAAGAGTTGGAAGAAAAATTCGCTCGTAACGAATCGAACGGGCAGTATATCGCTTCGGTTTACGCGGGCTTGGGTGATAAAGACAAAGCATTCGAATGGCTGGAAAAGGACTTTAACAACCGTCACGGCTCGCTGCCCGACATCGTATGGCGAATCCACTTCGAATCTCTCCGCGACGACCCGCGATACAAAGATCTGCTGAAACGAATGAATCTGCCGGAATGAAATTATTAATTGATGCCCTGATGCGTAGCAGGATGGCAATGTCACAGAAAAATAGATGACATTAGGCACACATTTTGTTAACATTCAATATGAAGACCTATGCTTGGAATCCTGACAAGAATGAACTGCTCAGGAAAGAACGGGGGATTTCATTTGAGGATGTCGTGTTCCACATCGAGGCCGGGGACGCTCTCGATATTTTTGCTCATCCGAATCAGTCGAAGTATCCGCGACAGCAGATAATCGTGGTTTGCGTAGAAGATTACGTCTATCTCGTGCCGTTCGTTGAAAATGACTTCGAGATATTTCTAAAGACAATCATTCCGAGCAACAAAGCCACTAAACAATATCTTGGAGACGAAAATGAATAAGCTGGACATTGAAGAAAAAGAAATTTTGGCCGCTTATGATGGCGGTGAAACCACCACGGTCAAAGGTGTTAAGAAGGAACTGGCGCGACATCGCAAGGTCGCCGAAAACACTTTTAAGAAAGATGCACGAATCAACATCCGCATCGCATCGCGCGACCTGCGAGCTCTTCAAAAGCGCGCCTTGGCCGAAGGTATTCCATACCAAACGCTGATCGCTAGTATTTTGCATAAATACGCTGAAGGTCGCACAATCTAGTTTACAAAGCGGCAATGAAAAGGTGCCCTGAATGCAGACGGGATTATTACGACGACACGCTGAGTTTCTGTCTCGACGACGGAACTGCGCTCCTCGACGGACCAGCGTCCGATCAACCGGCGACGGCAATTCTGTCAGAACCGGGAGCGATAGCGACCGGGTTACCAGACAGCGAGTCTCCAACTCGCCCTCAGATCAACGCTACCGAACATCAGGCGCCGCCGGGAAGTGTCGTCAGTAGGCAGCGGCTCTTGGCGGGTATCGGGCTCGCCACATTGCTTTTAGTAGGCGGATTTTTTGGCTATAGATATTTCGCCCCAGCCAAACAGATCGAATCGATTGCCGTGATGCCATTCGTTAACGACAGCGGCAGCTCCGACGTTGAATATCTATCAGACGGAATGACGGAGACGCTTATCGGCAGTCTGAAACAGATCGCGAAATTAAACGTCAAGGCCCGCTCAAGCGTTTTTCGCTATAAAGGCAAAGATACGGACGCCAAGACTATTGGCCGGGAACTAAATGTGCAGGCGATCCTTAACGGCCGGATCGTGCAGCGGGGCCAGGATTTGATCTTGTATGTCGAGCTCGTCGATGCTCAGACTGAGAATAGTCTGTGGAAAGAGACCTACAACAAGACCATAACCAATCTCGTCGCGTTGCAGAATGACGTCGCTCGCGATGTGGCCGAAAATCTTAAAGTAAAATTGACAGGAGCCGATCAGCAAAAGCTGGCCAAGAACTTCACGGTTAACGCCGAGGCCTACCAGCTTTACCTTCGTGGAAGGTACCACGCACTAAAGCTTACACCGCCGGAATTGCTGAAAGGCATCTCATATTTCCAGCAAGCAATTGGCTCCGACCCGAACTATGCGCTGGCTTACGTCGGCCTTTCTGACGCTTATCGCTCGATCTCGATCGTCGGCGAGATGCCTCCAACCGAATATTTGCCGAAGTCGAAGGCGGCCGCGCAAAAAGCGATCGAACTTGACGACACCCTGGCCGAGGCCCATGCCGCTCTAGGCTTTAGCATATTCAGGTATGACTGGGGATGGAGCGAAGCCGAGAAAGAGTGCAAACGCGCCTTGGAGCTTGATCCGAATAGCGCGGACGTCCATCAGGTTTACGCTCATTTACTTTCAAACACGGGGCGTCACACCGCCGCCCTCGCAGAAATAAAACGCGCCCGAGAGATCGATCCGCTAAATTTGAGAATTGGCGCTCTCGAAGGACAATTTCTAATTCACGCCGACAAACCCGATGAGGCATTGGCCAGCCTACGCAAAATCTTTGAGCTCGATCCCGATTATTATGTAGCGCATATGTTTGCCGCGAGCGCTTATATCGACAAGGGAATGTTTGCCGAGGCTGTCTCTGAGGCACGCAGGACGCGGGAACTTTCTGACGTCAGCTCTCTTCCGACCGCGTTCCTTGGTTACGCTTTGTCGAAATCGGGCAAACAAGCAGAGGCTCGCTCGCTGCTGGATAAATTATTGAAATTATCATCCGAGCGCTACGTCTCGCCATACGCCATTGCACTGATTTATAACGGCTTGAACGAGCGCGACGAAGCCGTCGCATGGCTGGAGCGCGGACTTGAAAAGCGAGATGTGCGAATGACTTATCTGAAAGTTGAGCCGAAATGGAACAGTCTGCGCGACCACCCGCGTTTTCAGGAAATATTGAAAAAGATTGGGTTTCCTTGATTAGAACTATACTCTCTGAAGGCTCCGGTATGAAACGATGCCCCGAATGCAGACGGGATTATTACGATGACACGCTGCTGTATTGTCTTGACGATGGAAATGCGCTTTTCGAAGGCCCGGCGCGTTGAACCCCGTTCCTGTTAGCGAGCAGTTTTGTGATCACAACTTCCCGTAGCGTTTTGATTAGATACGTGCCCGGTCGATTGCCCGGCTAGTGGGAGCCGGGTCCTCATTTAACCGTCACAGCGACAAGTCGGATGTCAAAAAGTGCCTTATACAGCTCTTCGACTAATTCTCCATTGAGCGATTTCAGCCGCGCATGTTGTTCGAGCGCGGAATTGCGATTATTTTCAGCCAGATAAACTGCGCCAAATTAAAATGCGCCGCGTCGTCTATCGGTAGGCTAGTCAGTTTCGAGTGAACCTTAGAATTGCAGGTGACCTCTAAAGGGGAAGTTTCCCGTTTCGACATCGTCCATCATGTCATAACGCCCTCTGACACTCTCGAAAACTCCCGTACCACTGCCGGCGGCGATTGGATGTTGACAACGTCCGGCGATTTCTCCGACAAAGTTGGGGCAATCCCGGTACGTGGCCGTGAATACGTAGTTCGTCCTGAAAGTCCCGGGCTGGCCGTTGTAGACACCGACGAAGGTCTCGGTCCCTGTCTCAAAATAGGCCCCGCCCTGCGTGCATCGGCCGCTCTCGACGGAGGCGTAAACACAACCTGCCAAGTCCCCCGTCATGATGTAGGTATAGCTGGCCGGTAGGTCGGTACATGCTCCAGATCCGATATAAGTGCCGATCCCGGATATCTGAGTCGCACCGTCAGAGCGTGCAGGTAAGGGAGCCGCGAAAACAGCACCGATGAGTGCCATAATCGTCAAAATAGTAAGCGTTAAAATTGTTAATCGTCCTTTCATGATCTTATCTCCTGTTAAGTAAGTAATTAATTTTGTTGTGCTCTTGGACACGAACGTTTTTGGCTTTTGTTTGCTCCGGCACTCTCGCAAGACGTATAATGTGCCGGAGCAAGCAAGCATACTGAGAAAGCCGTCCTTGGCAGTTCTGTTCTGCGTTAGCCGCAAAGGTAGCCGAAGACGTCTAGCAATGTCCTTGCAAAAATGTGGTAATTTTGTAGGAGAATTCTTACCCGATGGAAATTTGAAAGATGGGCCCGTTAAACACGCGGTTTTACGAATTCGGTGCTTTTCGCGTGGATGCGGCGGAACATATCGTTTTGCGCGACGGGCAGATCATTCCCCTGACGCCAAAAGTCTTTGAAACCTTGCTCGTGCTGGTCGAAAACAGCGGTCACGTCGTTGATAAAGACGAGTTACTGCAAAAAATCTGGTCGGATACATTTGTTGAAGAAACCAATCTGACAAAAAACATCTCGATTTTGCGGAAAATTCTGAATGACGGCGATGCGGGGAAAACCTTTATCGAAACCATTCCCAAGCGCGGCTATCGCTTTGTCGCGGAAGTCACGAAAAGCGATCACGACGAAGAACGCGAACAACGTCCTGCAAAATCGTCTGATTCAAACGTAAAAGGTCTTCCCGCTGCTTTGCCCAAATCTCGCAAAACCGATTCCGGAACTCACGTAATCGTCAACCTTGCGGATTGGAGAAAGCTGGAAGAACACACCGAGCCAAAGCCCGAGCCTTTGCCCGCTGCCGTGAATGACGCGGATGCGGAGCAACTCCGTGTCGATGCGTTTCAGTCAACCGCCGAAACATCGGGCATATACGCTCAGTGGTACAAACGCTGGCCTGTCATTGCAGCGATCGCGTTGTTTTTGATCGCGACGGTTGCGGGCGCCATGTATTGGTTCCGGCCTGGTGTCGCCGCCGGGCAGCCTCAGATCAGATCCCTCGCGGTGCTTCCGCTAAAGTCGCTTGACCCGAACGACAACGCTCTCGGTTTCGGAATTGCCGATGCGGTGATCAAACGGATAAGCCAAACGGGTGAAATGACCGTTCGCCCGGCGAGTTCGGTTCGTCATTATCTGACGGAAGACACCGACGCGATCACGGCGGCGAAGCAGTTAACGGTCGAGGCCGTCCTCGACGGCACTATTCAGCGGGCGGGCGACAGCCTTCGCATCAGCGTGAACCTCTTAAAGGCTGACGGCACATCGCTCTGGACCGACAGCTTCGATACAAAGATGACCGACGTTTTTGCCGTGCAGGACACGATTTCGCAACAGGTCGCTTCACGGTTAAAGGTGCGCCTGGACACTGCACAACAGGCAAGGCTCACAAAACGCACGACTTCAAATCCGACCGCTTACGAATACTTCACGCGAGGCGTTTACAGTTACGACCAGCGAGGCTTCGGAAAGGATGCAAAATCTCAAAACGATGCAACGATCGAGTTGTTAAAGAAGGCCGTTGAGACAGAGCCGCTATACGGACTTGCGCATGCGAAACTTGGAGAGGCATATACCTGGCAGTGCGCTTTTATTGATACTGACCAGCAAGAAAAATGGTGTGAACTTGCCAAGGCAGAAATAAGGCAGGCCGGGCTGCTTGATTCGCAACTTGCCGAAACGCGTTTAGCTGCCGTATGGCTCTTATTTAGCGGGTACGGAGGTTATCAGATCGAGGCCGCAGCCAAAGAAGTACTGAAAGCGCAGGAGATCGACCCCAGCATCGGCCACGGCGAACTTGCGGATATCTATATTCACCTCGGGCTTGAAGACCTCTTCAAACGTGAATTTGAACGAGCTTTGGAAATCGACCCGACCAGTGAATACACGAAACGCGAATTCATGATCTCGTATGTGCTTCTTAATCGATGGGACGATTATCTGGAAATAAAGCAAAAGTACTTTCCAAACGAGCTAATACTCCCAGAATACTATTTGGCCAAGGGTGACATTGCAAAGTCCGCCCCGCTGATTGAGAAAAGAGTAGATCGCCTCCTCTTTGACCTTTATAAAACTGACGGGAAAGCTTTGCTG
>JABFSB010000287.1 GCA_013140875.1 Acidobacteriota bacterium | reverse complement strand
TATAGAGGCTTTCATTTTGCTCATTCAGGCACAATCGAGCCCTCCACGAGCTCTGCTAGATTAGACGGATGAATAATCTAATATGGCGAAGAATTAACCAAGATCTGAGATCTTGTCGAGAAATTCCTGCTTCAGGCCAAGTTTTTCCAGCCACGCCGATTGTTCGTGCATTAGCTTCGGCAGATGAACAACATCCGAAAGTGCATACGAGACCAACTCGTCGGTCCAGATACCATCCCACCTGCTATTGAATTTTGACCGCTGTGATTTGTCCAAATCAACGGCGAAGTATCGGTAAAGCGTTTCGGCCAGTGATGAGGACTGGCTTGCGCCGCGTGTCAGCACTTTTTCCGCGATCATCGTGTCGAAGACGTTTCGGACCATCACGGCCGCCTCTCGCAGGAAATCGAGATCGAATTTCGCGTTGTGAAAGATCTTTACGATGCTTTCATCCGCCAAAATGTCGACGAATCTCCCCATCGGCACGCCTTCGCTCAAAGGCACCAGGGCGTTGAATTCGCCGTCGGAAAATTGAATCGAGAAAAGCCTTCCATATTTCGCGCTCAGGCCTGAGGTTTCGGTGTCGCAGCCGAGTACTTCGGCCCGGCAAAGGCGTTCGGAGGCGTATTCGATCTCTTCGACAGTTCTGGCGACGAAAACTTCCACATTGCGATTGTAGTCGAGTAAACAGGATGGCAAAAATGTATTATGCTCATTATCGCTGCGTTCCTTTTTACGATGACAACAATTAACGAAACCGAAGTACGCATCCTTGGCAGCCTGGTCGAAAAACAGCTGACGACGCCCGAATATTATCCGCTGACTTTGAATGCGCTAACTGCGGCGTGTAATCAGAAGAGCAACCGCGAGCCGGTGATGTCGCTGGACGAGACGTCGATCCTTGCGGCGATCGACAGCCTGCGTGACAAGAACCTGGTTTACCTTTTTTACGGAAGCTCCAGCCGGACGGTCAAGTATAAACACATGCTTCCGAATGTGTTCGAGCTTGAGGCTCCGGCCGTTGCCGCTATCGCGTTGCTGCTGCTTCGCGGGGCACAGACGGTCGGCGAGATTCGCGGACGGTCGGACAGGCTTTACCCGTTCTCGAGCCTCGGAGAGGTGCAGGAGACTCTCGACGAATTGGCAAACCGGTCCGAACCCCTTATTGTCCGGCTGGAGCGCCAACCCGGGCAAAAAGAGGCTCGGTATGCTCATCTGTTGTCAGGAGAGATCGACGTCGAAGCCTTATCCGCGAATATCGGTCGCGTCCAGAGTTATGGCTCGCCGGACAAGATAGAGTCTCTTGAACAGGAAGTGCAGCGGATCGGCGAAGAACTTAAAGACCTTCGCGACGAGTTTGAACGATTTAAGGAACAGTTCGGCTAGCGATCAATGGCCGGTGAGGTGAAAATCAAGGATATTTTTTAGCGCGGGGAAATCGATCGGCTTATAGATCACGCCGCTGCAGCCCGCATCGCGCGCCTGATCGTTGACGTCGCGGTACGCCGTCACGACCACGATCGGCACCTGCGTCAGGTCCTTTATCCCCTTGATTATCGTGGCGGTGGAAAGGCCATCCAGAAGCGGCAGGCCGATGTCCATTAGAATAAGGTCAGGATGGTATTGCTCGGCCTTCTGGATCGCCTCGTAGGCACCAGCGGCCTCGATCACGGAGTGGCCTTCCTGTTCGATCATGTGCCGCATCATCAGTCGGCTGTCTTCGTAATCCTCGACAAGTAAAACTTTCTTTTGCATCTGGCCCCTTGATCGCGTTGTGGACAACAGCGTTTATTCTAAGCTGTCGGGCGCCCGATTGCAATGTTTATCGTTTTAAGGGTACAAGCGGGAATTTAATGAATATGTCCTGCTTGCGGTCAACGCGGCATTTTGAGTGTCCTGGACCGTAATCGTAAAGCTCCAAAATCCTTTCAGCTTCGCACGACCACGAATTCCGCCTGCGTCCAGCCGCAAGCCGGGCGGCAGATTTCCAGACACCGACCAACTATAGGTCCCCGAACCGCCGGTTGCCTGCAGATCATGGCTATAGTGACGAAACCGGACCGGATCAGGCAAGCTGGTCGTATTGATCTGCATCGGAGCCGCGGCGCATTGCCCATTCAATGCACAGGCCGTTGCCGCATTCATTGCGTCGATATCTGCTCCGATGTCGCGGCCGTCCGTTCCGGCGTTTTTGTAGGGGCTGGCCGCGGAAAGGCGGTAATTGCCGCCCGGCTGATCGACAAAACCTACCGAACCAAGATCGGCCGGGAAAAAGTTTCCGGCCGGGTAAGACGCAGCGCTGCCGCCACCGATCAAAACATTTTTTAAGAACGACCAATTGCTGAAATACGCATTCAGCGTCGCTGTTCCGGGCCCGGTTCCGGTGCCCGCCACGCCGAACATTCCGTAAGTGGTCAGGTTATTCAGAAAAGTAAATTGATCCGATCTCGGGTTGTTTTCGGCAAACAACACGGACGTCGTCACGAATCCGGTGTTGTGCTCGATCGAAACATCCGCCGGTCCGCGGATTATCTGAAAAAGCCGACCGGCCGATCCACTCAGTCCGGTAACATTTATTAGATTGTCTCGTATTGCTATGCGGCCGGTCCTTTGGCTGGGGAACAGATCATCGTCACCGGAAATGTTAAATCCTTGACCTAAATTGATAAAAATATTGCGGCTGATCGTAATATCCTGCGTGGCCGACCATGGCGCGGTATTGTCTTGATTCCGCGGCGTAATCAGCAGTGAAAGCCCCTGCTGGGCGGCGGCCCAATTGTTCTCGAAACGGTTTCCTTCGACAATTACGCGACGTGCGTTCTTAAATTCCAGAAGGTTTTTCACCGTCCACGATGACCCGATCCAGGAGAGCGGTTTGAAAAAGTGATTGCCTCTGATCTCGATATCCGAAGGAACAAGGTTTGGGATCGACGGGTCGGAGCCGCCAAACATAACATTCTCGCCCGATCCCTCAAGATAGTTGTTCGCGATCTTTATCGGCCCGGGGCTGTTGCCCGACCACAACGCCTGCGAATCAGCCCCTGCTTCTTTAAAATCCGCAACGTAAGAATCAATGACAGCCACACTCGAACCGTTCATCGCAATGCCGCGTCGCCCACCGACGGCCGGATCGCCATGGATGTAACATCGATCGAACGTGATGTTGTTAGGCAGTGCTGAGGTCGTTGTCTCGCTGTTGCCGATATTGACCAGGTTAAAAACAAAATACCCGGCCGCCGGCCTGAATTCTATGCCGACAAAACGGAAATGGTGAGCACCCGATTGCGCTTCCAATGCCGTGGCGCCACCCTGAGTTACGATTATCTTCGGCATGTTGGCGGCATCCGTCGGACCAACCCGATTGCCCGGCGCCGGGAGATTTGAGTATGCCGAAGAGCGAATGTAAATCCATCCGTTTCCGGTTTTATTCGGAAGCCTGAACGGCCCGGTAAAAATGGCTCCGGCCTGAAGGACGATGGTGTCGCCCGGTTGGGCGCCGTTTATTGCCGTCTGCAAATTCCCTCCCGCGTTCACGGTGATGGTTGTGCCGGCTGGCGGAGAGTATGTCGTGTCAATGAAAACCTGAGGTAGGTTGGGCGCGACCGGGCTCAATAGCTGTGATGCGCTTCCCGCGATACCGCCATTCGCCGGATATCCATTTCCATCTACCTGAATCGAAGCCAATGTCGAAACGGAGCAGTAACAAAGAAAAACCGATAGCAAAAGAAAACTTTCCGTACGCCGCGAACCTACGCCGCGGAACCCGGACGTGAATCTGCCGATTATCATTCTAAATCTCCCTAAAAGCTGGGCAAAATGATTTTGGGGGCAGGTTACGGGGGCTAGGTCTAAGACCTTACTAAACTCAGAAATGAAGTCGCGAGGCTATCGTATATGCCTGGCTGGCCGTGACGGCCGTATTTTGCGCGTCCTGAACGGTAAGCGTAAACGACCACGATCCTTTAAGTCTGGCACGTCCGCGAATTGCGCCGCTGGCCGTGTCCAGCCACATTCCCGGCGGCAAAGTTCCGGATGAAACGGACCACAAATAATTGCCTGAGCCGCCTGAGGCTTGTAATGTCTGACTATACGACCTTTGCCTGATCGCATTCGGCAAAGTGCCTGTAGTGATTTGCATCGGTGCTTCCACCAACGGGTGCGGATAGGTGTAGGGCTGATAATGTGCCGTCCAGGTATTCGTAGCCGAACAACGGTAGAGGGTCTTGGTGTCCGTTGCCCAATAACCGACGCCGCCTTTTCCGGCATCCAGCAGTTCCGGCCCGGTTGTACAAGTCGTCGGACGATTGGCCAATAAGCCAAAGCCCATGCCTGTCGTTCCGTTGAACGGTGCCGAGGATGAGGTTTGGGCAGAGGCGGAGACCGCATTGTAATAATCTCGCTCGGGCTTTATATGGTCTTCGACTCCCGGACTGATTGAGATCCAGGGATTCGAGACATTCAGGGCGATCCGTGCACCAGTATCCGACCATCTGTTGTTCCAGACATACACTGGCTTGAGGTTTCCCGCAAAATCGCGGCCGGGCTGCCGCCAGCATGGATAGCCAAAATATGTACTCGACGGCGACCGATTACCGTCTCTGGAATTTGTTCCGTCACAGCGGCCGAGCTCGGTGTTATATCCTCCGTCGGATGGCGTGGTGGAACGATAATGGGTCATTTCCAAAGGACTGGTGTTTTTTGTGCTAAAGGCCGTAAAACTATTATTGAACCCCATGATTTCTCCCGACCCGTGGTGATGAAAACAACGGTAACAGCCGCCGAAACCGGCCGCTTCCGCACCGCTGTCGACACGGATGCTGTTGTCGTAAAATTCAAAGTTTTGCGGCCCGCCGTTATGGGCAACACCGTGGCTTGCAACGCGGCAGTTGGTGGACGTGTTCTTTCGATACACATATGCTGCATTCCCCCATGCGTCGATGCAGCCAAGTCCGGGATTGGTCATGGTCGTGATCGAAATCGTATTGTCCTCAACGAACATGTTGTTGGCCGTGCCTGTTTGTGACGGAGGAGGCGTATTGTTCACGGCACCGATAATTTGAGTCAACATCACACTGCCGGTGCTTATGAGCGTGTTGTGGTCGATCACGCCGTAGAAGTTTGCGTTGCCCTGCGTATGGCCAAAGAAAACTGCGATCGCCCCCGGTAAAGGATTGAAGGTATTGTGGTCAACGCGGATGCTCGACATCGTGTCCGTTGAGGAATCCGAATTCCCCGCGAACCAAATAGTGAATCCGGAGCCTCCGACGAAAGTAAAACCGGAGATTCGATAGAAATTATTGTTGACGCCGATGAGGCTGTCCATAAGCACAGCCTGTCCGCCGCCGACCGTAATGTTGCAGCTTCCGGCGGTTTGGCACATCAGCGAGACGCCTTTGTTGTTGGACAGAGTTACCGCGCCATTCCACGTGCATGAACCGTTCGGAACAATCACGGTATCGCCATTTTGCGCCTGGTTCACGGCCGTCTGAACTGCGGTCTGAGCGCATGATGCAGCGGTAATCGTCGCCGCTTTTGCCGAGGCGGGAAATACGAGTGCATTAGCAGCGACAATCACTCCCGCGATAATGATGGATTTCAATAACATCTTTGTCTCTCCTCTCGTTTCAAGTTATGCGCTCGCAATCAGCCTGGGTCAGGAATGCAGCCTTGAGATCACGGTGTACACCTGGCTCGCCGTCGCCGTTGCGTTTTGAGCATCTTGAGCCGTGATCGTGAAATTCCAGGTCCCCTTGAGCCGGGCCCGGCCGCGAATTATCCCCGTGGCCGTATCGAGCCAGAGGCCCGGCGGCAGGCTGCCCGCCGAGACGGACCAAACATAGATTCCCGAACCGCCCGAAGCTTGCAGCGTCTGATCGTAGAAGCGATGAAAGACCGCATTAGGGAGGCTGGCCGTTCCTATCTGCATCGGTGCAGCGGCAGCGAATTCGAACGCTCCGAGATCGAAAGGGCCGCTGACCGGCCGGATTTCGCTTGTCTGGTGTCTGGAGTACTGACGAACCGCGTTGTTGACGGGCAGTGCATCCGGATGAAGCACCGTACCGGCATTTACAGCCGGCGACGTGTTCAAAAGCTTAAAATCTTGACTGGCGGCGTCCACAAAACCCGGAACAGTGCCGGCCAGCATCGTTCCGCCGCCGGTTACACTCCCGGTAAAAGCCGCGCCTTCATGCGAATTTCGCCAGCCCGTCTTTGCCCAGTTGTTCGCCAGGTTGAGCGTTCCCGCTTCGGCCAGCATAGCCATGTTCGTGCCGGCGGATTCGTTGAAAAGCAGGTTATTGCGGGCATCGCACTGTTCATCGTTGGTCGAAAGCCGCATCATCACCGTCGTTCCGGCCCGTTTCGAATACAAGGTATTGTTGTAAAAATACAACTTGCCCTTGCGATAGTCCGCAGTCGTACCGCTGTCGCCGCCGTAGTGAACGGCCTGGTTGTTGCCGCCGTCCTCTTTGATCAGCACATTCCCGTATACGAAAGTCTTGCGGTACTCCGGAGAGTTTCGGATTATCAAGCTGTCTTCGCCGTCGACCATATCGATGTTGCGGTTGCCACCCTCGATCCAGTTATAGCGAACGACCAGGCCGGCCGACCGGTCCTTGAGATTTACGCCCGGTGCACCTGACCGAAGCGGACCGAAGCGGTTGTATTGAAATGTGATGTTGAACGCCGCGGTGTAATTGTTGTGCTGTAAAATGCTGCCGGAAACGCCGTTGCCGAAAATATAATTGCCTTCGACCAAAATGTTCCGCGAAACGGCGTCGTCGCTCGATGCAACGAAGAATCCGTTGGCGCTGTCATGAATGCGGCAATTCCTGACGGTAATGTTCTCGCCGAGTTCGACGAAAATTGACGATGCCGAGGTCGAGTAGGTTTGCTGGGCACCGGAATCGTCCGTAAACGCGTAGTTCGGGTGGCCGCTGCGTATTTCGAGATTTTCGATAACGATATACGAGGCCGATGTGCTCGCGGGAACATTCGATCCGCCGATCTTTATGACTCCGCGAGTCTCGCTCCAGAAATTCAAGCCGGGCGGTGTGACCGCGTTTCTTCCGTCAATGACCGGAAGTTCGCCGTTCGGACCGGGAACGCCGCGGACGGTTATCGGAGCGGCGGATGTTCCGCTTCGGCCGATCACCCATTTTTCGTTGTAGCTGGTCGACCGCCAATGGATAAGGACCAGGTCGCCCGGCTGCAGCGTTGCCCACGGGACTTCGGCGATGGTGTCCAACGCCGTGTTCGGCTTTACCTCATAAACGGCCGCGTTTGCGGATGACAGGCTCGAAAATACGACGATTCCAACAAGTATGAAGATCTTCATTTTGATCAGGAACTATCAAGTTGGGCTAAAACAGAAGCGTGGGATAAGGGGTAACTCTAATTTAAATAAATAAGCAATTAAACGCCAGTTCCGTAACGCAATCGCGAGTTTTGTTCCGTGGGGCTATGCAGAAAGAAGCCCGCGCGTTAGCAAGGGCGTAATCCAGAAGTCGTACATTACGCCCTTACTTACGTGCGGGCTTCTGCATTTTAATCCGGAAGTCGTGCATTACGCCCTTACTCACGTGCCGGCTTCTGCATTTTTAAGAAGAGAGTGCAAACGAAAAAGGCTGCCCGACAGGTTGGACAGCCTTGATAACTGATAAAAAAACTACTCTCTATCGGCGGACGCCGATGCGTTTTTGGACGAGCTGTTCGACGGTGATATTCGGTTCGCTGGCGCGGGCTTCGCGGACGTAGGCGGCGTCGATCTTAAAGATCCGCAGCTTTACCACGTCTTCCGAGGTAAGATCCGTCAGGCCTTCGTTCTTGAGTTCGGCCAGAAATTCCGGCGTGACCTTGAAAATACTGAATTTAACCAGGCCCTCGAAACTATCGGTTCCAAAGCCCATGTCGCGCGTTTTGCGGACGAACTCGGCATCGATCTTGAAAATGCGTGCCTTGACCAGATCTTCCATTCCAAGATTGGGGAAACCGGTGGCTTTCATTTCCGCCATAAATTTTCCGTCGACCTTGAAAATCGCGGCTTTGAACAAATCGCCTACATCAAGATTCGGAAAATTAGCCGATTTCAGATCGTCCGCCAAAGCGGTCGTAACGTTAAGCGTCGTCGCCGTGAAGAGACGCTCTTCCAGCGTGTCGTTACCGTTTTTCGAGGTTTCGGCCGAAAAGTCGAAGTCGCGGCTGCGCATGGCATCGGCAAAACCCATATTGGGCACAAACCTGAATGTTCCCGATCCGCGACCGGCGATGAATGTGCCTTCGCACTCTATCGTCCCGGCTTCGCGAACAAGCTTAAAGCTGACACGGCCGTTTTCGGTGTCGCCCCGGCTCAAGCCCTGCAGGTCGCTATATTCAAAACTCGATCCGTTCTGGTTCCGGCCGCCTTTTTCCGTCTTGCGCTCGAACGAAAGATGAATCTTCTCGCCCTTCTCCTTTTTCGCCTCAGCCGTCCATTCGCCTGTGAT
>JABFSB010000259.1 GCA_013140875.1 Acidobacteriota bacterium | reverse complement strand
CTCAAAAGCGATCCGCGATTTCATGCAGGCACCGGACGTTATCGGCGTGATCGAAGTCGAAAATCTTGCTGCTCTGAAACGCCTTGCCGCAAAACTCAACTCGGACACCGTTGTCGCCGGAAAGCCGGACCCGAAGTACGAAGCCTTCCTGATAGACGGAAACGACGGACGCGGGATCGACAATGGATTTTTGGTCAAGACATCGCGCGTAAAAGTGGTTGAGACAAAGCAACTAGGCAAAGACGACAAGTACAAGAACCCGAATACAAAGGAAGACAACTTCGTCAACGATCGGCCGCCGCTGATGCTTCGCGCGTCGATAGAGGACGAAAAAACGGGCCGGCCGTTCGAGTTCACGGTGATCGCAAATCACCTGAAATCGTTTCTTGGCTACAACGATCCGAAGCAGATGGACAACGTACGTTTGAAAAAGAAACTACAGGCCGAGTTTCTTGCAAAGTTGGTCCAGGCGAGGCAGGCCGCCGACCCCAAGGAACGAATTATCCTGCTCGGCGATTTCAACTCCTACCAGTTCAATGACGGTATTATGGACCAGACAGGGACGATCACCGGGAAACCGTCAGGCAAAGACGCTGTCTTAATTGCCTCGGATGATTTGGTCAACCCGGACCTGATAAATTTGATCGACGCCATAAAGATGCCGACCCAGCGATATTCGTATGTCTTTGATGGAAACGCTCAGGTGCTGGACCACATTATCATCACGGAGAATCTGCGAAAGCATACGATGGGTGTCGGCTTTGTTCGTGTGAACGCCGACTATCCGGAAAGTTACCGCAACGACGGAACCCGACTCGAGCGGTTTTCAGACCACGATCCCGCCGTCGCCATCTTTACGATGGACGACATGACGGCATCAAAATAAATCGAATGGGTTTTTCGAGCCCGTCGAACTTTTTACTCTTTCTCAATTATAACTTGAGCAACGGCGTGATCTTTTGTGTGTGAGATCGAAAGATGAACTTCGGTAGCGCCCATCTGTTCCATTAACTTCGCGGCTTCGTTGGTTATTTTTAGCGTGGGCACTCCTTCGTCGTCCGAAACAACCTCGATGTCGGTCCAGCTAAGTTTTCCTCGCCAGCCAGTTTTAAGTGCTTTGAGGAACGCCTCTTTTGCGGCAAATCTTCCGGCATATGATTGATGCGCGGCGGCGCCTTTGGTTTCGCAATAGGCACGCTCCGCTTCGGTGAACACACGCTCGGCGAACCGCGGCGTTCTGTTCATCGTTTCGCGTATGCGATAAACTTCAACTATGTCGATGCCGATGGACAAGATCATTTCAGATGACCAGATTCTAGCGGATTCGGGCTTCTATTGGCGAGAGCGGGACGGCGTTAAAGTACTCGTCTGCACGCCGCTTGAAGAAGCCGGGTTCGCAAACGGCTTTTCGACCCGGCTCGGCGGCGTTTCGGATTTCCCTAAAAACAGTCTTAATCTTGCCGGTTTCGACGAAGACCCGGCCGAGAATATCTACGAGAACCGCCGAAGGTTTCTCAGGGTTTTTTCGGGCGATTATGTTCTCGGAACGGCCTGGCAGGTTCACGGCGACGGAGTTAAAGTCGTTGCTAATGTTGAGGATGCGAAAGATTCGGACGAGAAATTCGACGCCCTTGTTTCCGATGCCAGCGGAGTTTTGATCGGAGTAAAGACGGCCGATTGTGTTCCGGTTCTGATCGGCGACCCGAAAAATCGGGCGTTCGCCGCCGTGCACGCGGGCTGGCGGGGAACGGTTCAATCGATCGCCACGAAGGCGGTAAACACGATGATCGAGTCCTTCGGCTCTGACCCGCAAGACTTTATTTGCGCGATCGGCCCGGCAGCCCTGTCCGGGAATTACGAGATCGGAGCCGATGTGATCGAAGCATTCGCCAACGCCTTTCCGGCCTATGAAAAATATCTCTCGCCCACTCGCGAAGGCCATGCATTGATCGATTTGCATCTCGCCAACCATGACCAACTGACCATCGCGGGTGTTAAGCCCGAAAACATCTTCAAAGCACCTTTCTGCACAATCGAACGCACCGACCTTTTCTTTTCATATCGGGTCGAGAAAAAACTCTACGGCAAGACCGGCAGGCTGCTTTCCGTGATCGGGCGGCGATAGATTTTTCCACCCAAATGAAAAGGCCGCCAAAAAGGCAGCCTCATTCATCCAAATAATACCTCGCTATTTTGTATAGATCGCCAGTGTGTCCGAAAGTTTTTGCAACGCTTTCGGAGCATCGGCCGATGCTATCGGGGTTGGCCCCAGGATCTCGCTGGCCGATTTTTGATACACGGCCTGGTTCATGTCCTGGTCCTGCGAGATGACAACGCCTTTGAGCGAAACTCCGGCAAAAAGGCCTTTGCTACGAGAGTAGCTCAGGATCTCGGCATCAAGCGTGGCGTTGGTCGTGGCTGACGCTGTGCGGCCGACCGGTCCGGCTGAAACGCTGCCTTCGCCACCCAATTCGAATTTATCCTGAAGCAGATTCGACAGGCCCTTATCGTTCATAATGACAAGAACATAGTCCGTTTTCTGTCCGCCGATCTGAGCGCCGAAACTTCCTCCGGCCATATTGAGAAATGCCGGCGCACTCCAACCGCTGCCGACACGACGAATCGCGACTCCTTTTCCGCCCTGTCCGCCAATTATGAACGCGGCC
>JABFSB010000232.1 GCA_013140875.1 Acidobacteriota bacterium | reverse complement strand
AGAACAGCGTGAAAAAATGGGAGCCGTTGCGGTTGACGCGTGTAAGGAGATCGGCTATTCGAACGCGGGAACATTCGAGTTTTTGCTCGATGAAGATGGCAGCTTCTACTTCATGGAAATGAACACGCGTGTTCAGGTCGAGCATCCTGTGACCGAGATGGTCACGCTCGCCGACATTGTGCGGAACCAGATTCGCATCGCTTCGGGCGAAGACCTGCAGTACGAACAAAAAGACGTTCAGATAGTCGGGCACGCGATCGAATGCCGCATCAATGCCGAGGATCCCGTGAAGTTTACGCCGAGCCCGGGCAAGATAACCGCATTCAACATTCCCGGCGGTCCCGGCGTTCGTGTGGACACGGCGGTCTATCCCGGATATGTCGTGCCGCCGTATTACGATTCGATGATCGCGAAGCTGATTGTCCACGCCCGAACGCGCGAACTTGCGATAAATCGCATGCAGCGAGCCCTGGATATGATGGTGGTCGAGGGTATCCAAACAACGATACCGCTGCACAAGAAAATAATGGCCGATAAGCGCTTTCAGGCAGGTGATTTTTCGACGAAGTTCATGGAAGAGTTTGAGGCGTAGTGTCGGATCCATACGGGTTGCGATTGTGATCGATTTTTTGATTTTAGAGGAACTCGACCCAAACGAAGAAACTGGAGATATTCTCCAGATTCTCTGCTAAAATCAAACTCGATGAATTCCGAATTGCTTAGCCGGATAACTTCGAATCCACGTCAATGCGGCGGACGGCCGTGCATTCGCGGATTGCGCGTGCGTGTTAAAGACATTCTGGACATGCTCGCCGGCGGAGCAACCGAGGCCGAAATCCTTGCCGATTATCCTTACCTGGAATCTGACGATATTCGAGCTTCCCTCGAATATGCCGCCGCCCAGATCGATCACGCGGTGGTAATGGTCTCATAGTGAATTTTCTGGTCGATGCGCAACTGCCGCCGGGACTAGCGAGTTGGCTGGTCGGGCTCGGGCATTCTGCTCAGCACGTTCTCGAATTGCGCTTCGCGGATGCTGACGATTCGACAATTTGGAACCACGCACTCAGCGTTGACGCTATCATCGTTACCAAGGACGAAGATTTTGCGGAGCGAACGGCCCGGACGGCGTCAGGCCCGGTCATAGTTTGGCTTCGCATTGGCAACTCGACCAACCGGGCCCTTCTTCAATGGCTGGAACCGCGATGGCCCACGATTTCTCAACTGCTGAACGATGGAAATAGGTTGATCGAAGTCCGTTGATCGACTTTGGTTTGAAATTGATAATCAGGCGTGAATGTTTTAGTATTTATAGTGATTTAGCATCCATTTTAGTTAGATCAAGTTTTAATTAATTTTCGCGGTTACCGCCAGCGTTATGGGCGGAGTTACTGTGAGCAAAAGGAGAGACCATTTTAGAGTCGGACAATTTATGGCGACAGTTAAAGAAGTAAAGGAACAGATAGTCGGGGATTACAAAACCCATTCATCGGATACGGGGTCGTCACAGGTGCAGGTTGCACTGTTGACCCAGCGGATCACGGAATTGACCGAGCATTTCAAGACCCACAAGAAAGATAACAATTCGCGAAGAGGCCTGCTCAAAATGGTCTCGCGAAGACGTAAGCTTCTGGATTATATGAAGCGTCGGGATATTAACGAATATCACGAGATCATCAAGAAACTGGGATTGAGAAGGTGAAAAAGTGGAAAGGTGAAAAAGGAAAAAAGTTTCGGCGTGAGCCATCCTGACTTTTTCACTTTCCTCGACTGCTTCGAGTCATTGGAAATAAAGGTTCTCACGAAGAATTTGTTGGCGGCTGCTGAACGTGACAGCGATTTGGCCAAAATGCAAAAGAGAACACTGCAAAAATTGAACGAATCCGGAAACGGCCAGAGCTTCACGATACAGCTTCTGGCCGTTTTTGTTTTTCGAGGATAAATAATGACAAAAAAATATTTGAACGAATCGATCAAGCTCGGTGATAAAGAGCTGGTCGTCGAGACCGGAAAGGTTGCAAAACAGGCCGATGGTTCGGTCGTCATCCGCTACGGCGAAACGATGCTGCTGGTCACGGCCGTCAGCATGAGAACGGCAAAGGAAGGACTCGACTTCTTTCCGCTGACGGTCGAGTACCGGGAATCGAGTTATTCCGCCGGACGAATTCCGGGAAACTATTTTCGCCGCGAAGGCCGGCCGAGCGAAAAAGAAGTGCTTACATGCCGCCTGATCGACCGTCCGGTCCGTCCGCTGTTTGCCGACGGATATCGCTTTGAAACTCAGATCGTAGCGACGGTCATTTCATCGGATGCCGAGAATGATCCTGATGTGATCGCGATCACGGGCGCCTCATGCGCGCTTTATTTGTCGGACATTCCGTTTCACAACCCGATCGCGGGCATCCGCATAGGTTTGATCGACGGCAAATACATCATCAACCCGACGTTCGATCAACGCCGCGAATCGCAGCTCAACCTTATCGTCGCGGGAACAGAAGAAGCGATCTGCATGGTCGAATGCGAGGCGAAAGAAGTTGAAGAACCGATCATGGTCGAAGCCCTGATGCTTGCACACAAAGAGATCAAGCGGCTTTGCCTGTGGCAGAAAGAACTGGGTAAAGCGTTGGCGATCACGAAGCGCGAATTCCACGTTCCTGAACTAGACAAGCATATAG
>JABFSB010000372.1 GCA_013140875.1 Acidobacteriota bacterium | reverse complement strand
CCATTATTGATCCCGGGGGAAATCATCAGCATCTTCAGCGCGTCCTACGCGAAGCTCAGGCGGCTTCGGCCCTGAATCACCCGCACATCTGCACGATCTATGAAGTCAATGATGACGGCGATACGCCATTCATTGCCATGGAATACGTCGCCGGCGAAACACTAGATAAAAAGATAGAAACCGGGTTGGAGCCGAACCAAACACTCGAGATTGCGCTCCAGATCGCCGACGCGCTTACCGAAGCCCACGCCCATAATATTGTCCACAGGGACATTAAACCCGCGAACGTCATTGTTACGCCGCGCGGTCGGGTGAAAGTGCTGGATTTTGGTTTGGCAAAAAAGATTTCGGCTGAAAGCGACGACGAAACGCAGAAAATTATCAGCCAGTCGGGCACGATTATCGGCACGGCAAGCTATATGTCGCCCGAACAAGCCAAAGGCCAGGAAGTTGATGAGCGAAGCGATATTTTTAGTTTCGGCGTCGTGCTGTATGAAATGACAGCGGGCAGACCGCCGTTTGACGGCGAAAGTACGATGGACGTTATCGGCTCGATCCTGCATAAAGAACCCGCGCCCTTGCATCGGTTAATGCCTGAAGTTTCACCCGATTTGGAGCGGGTCATCAATAAGGCACTCCGAAAAGACCGCGAAGAGCGTTATCAAACAGCAAAAGATTTGCTCGTGGATTTGAAGGAGATTAAGCAGGAGTTGGAATTCCAGAACAAGTTAGAACGAACCGCGCCGCCAAATCGGGAAAAAGCGGATACTCAAATGATCGGCGCAACGACAGGACATGCCGAGCGTGCGACATCGAGTGCCGAATACGCGATAAGCGAGATCAGGAAACATAAATTCGCCTCTCTCGTCGTGTTGGTGTTTCTATTGCTGGCGATTGGCGGATCGAGCTTTTGGTATTTTAATGCTCATCCCTCAAACACTTTACAAATCGAATCGATAGCTGTGTTGCCGTTCGTCAACGAAAGTGGCAATGCAGAAGTTGAATATCTCACTGATGGCATGACCGAATCGCTAATAAACAGTTTGTCGAACCTACCTAATCTGTCGGTACAGGCAAGAAGCTCCGTGTTTCACTACAAAGGGCTAAATGTTGAGCCAAAAAAGGTCGCAACCGATCTGAATGTTCAAGCCGTTTTGAATGGACGAGTGGTACAGCGCGGCGATGATCTGACATTATTTTTATCACTGGTTGATGCTCAAACCGGCAAAGCCGTTTGGGGAGAGCAGTACAACAGAAAACTTGCCGACCTCGTGGCCCTGCAGACAGATATCACGCGCGATGTGTCTCAGAAATTACGGGCCCGGCTGTCGAAAGCTGATGAGAAGATATTGACGAAAAACTATACGGAAAACGCCGAAGCCTTTCAGCTTTATATGAAAGGGCGTTTTTATCTTATCAGAGGAATAATGTCGGAGAGCGACAAAAGCATTTCATGCTTCCAACAGGCAATTGAAGCCGACCCGAATTACGCTCTTGCCTACTCCGGACTCGCGGATGCCTATCGCGCGCGCGTTGTCGGCGGCGGAGATTCTCCCGCCGAGTTTATGCCAAAAGCGAAAGCGGCGGCGGAGAAGGCAATTGAAATTGACGACACGCTCGCCGAAGGTCACGCCGCCCTCGGTCTCATTATATTTTGGTATGATTGGGATTGGAACGCCGCCGAAAATCAATACAAACGAGCCTTGCAGCTTGACCCGAACAGTGCGGACTCTCTTCAGTATTACGCGGTTTTCCTTTCGAATACAGGGCGACACGCCGAAGCACTCGCCAAAATAAAGCGTGCCAGAGAACTCGATCCGCTTAGTTTGAGAATAAACGCGGTTGAAGGGATGTTGCTCCTTCACGCAGGTCAAACCGATGAAGCGATAGCCAGGCTGCAGAAAACTCTTGAGCTGGATCCGAATTACCGGCTCGCGAATTCATTTGTGGCAAGAGCATACATTGAGAAAGGGATGTTTGCCGAAGCCGCCACCGCAACCCATAAGGCGAAAGAGCTTGCTCCCGATAGTTGGGAAATAAATTCGTTTGGGGCCTATGCCCTGGCAAAATCGGGCAAACTCACCGAAGCACGAGCCGAGCTTGATGCAATGCTGAAAGTGTCCAAGACGCGCTATGCTTCGCCGTACGGCATCGCCCTGGTTTATAACGGGCTTGGCGAGACGGAGAAAACACTTGATTATCTGGAAAAAGCTTTCGCGGAAAAAGATGTGCGAATGGTTTTTCTAAAAGTCGAGCCAAAATGGAATAATCTTCGTTCCGAGCCGCGGTTTATTGCCCTGATGAGGCGGATGAATTTCTAATAAGACCGCCCCAATTTCGCGGCGGCGGTTTTTCTGACAGAAGCGGTATTGCTAATTGGCAATGGGGCAGGTGTTCCAGAAAAATCTCGCTTTACCCTTGCAAAGATCGTTATGTTTGTGCTAATCCTTAGTTGGGTACTGATTTGCTCGGCTTCGGTCCCGCAAACCTCTGGAAAGATCAACCTAGGGCTATAAAGTCCAGCCAACGCTACAAATATTGAAATCATCATTAGTGACGACCGATTTGCCTTTGCTAAAATAGGGCAAATACGTGTTTGACAATCGTCATTTCGGTTAGCGGGACGGCCTGAAAAGGTTTTGACGCCCGGCAAGGAGTGTAGGTCAGATGAAAAA
>JABFSB010000496.1 GCA_013140875.1 Acidobacteriota bacterium | reverse complement strand
GGGTTGAGAAAATGTCCGTCATGCGCAAAAAGATAGCCGAGCACATGACGATGTCTAAGCAAACCTCGGCGCATGTGACCAGCGTTTACGAGATCGACATGACGAACGTCGCAAAATTCCGCGACAAGAACAAGGCCGAGTTTCAGTCGCGGTATGGCACCAAGCTGACTTATATGCCGTTCATCTTTCAAGCGGTAACGAACGCGATCCGCAAATTTCCGATCGTTAACGCGCAAGTTTCGGGTGAGAACGTCATTTATAAAGGCGACATTAATCTCGGCATGGCTGTGGCGTTGGATTGGGGCCTGATCGTGCCGGTTATCAAACGGGCGGACACGCTTTCCTTGTCGGGCCTGGCGATCGCCGCCAATGACCTGGCAGACCGGGCCCGTGCTAAAAAACTCAGCCCTGACGAAGCTTCGGGCGGGACTTTCACTATCACCAATCCCGGTGTTTTCGGCGGCCTCTATGGAACGCCGATAATAAATCAGCCGCAGGCCGCCATTCTTTGCGTCGGAACGATCGAAAAGCGTCCGCGAGTTCTGACCACGCCTGAAGGCGACGATTACATAGCGATCAGGACGATGGCCTATTTCGCCCTGACCTACGACCACCGAATCGTTGACGGCGCCGATGCCGAGAAGTTTCTTGCGTTTATGAAGGAATTCCTTGAAAAAGGGGATTTCACGCTTTAAAGTCATTCGCCGCCGCTAGTTAGCAAAAAAAGTGTTGGCAAGCGGCGTTATTTTGTGTATTCTTTCCGACAGACGAAGTTTCACCACCGAATCCTTTCTTTGCACGCTAACTGTACGAAAACGGAACACCACTAACCTATTGCGTCGATCAGTGTATATATTACAGACATCGGGATTTGCCTGCGTTTTAGGCGTTTGGGACGCTAAATCTATTATACACAAAGATTACGCCCGGTCTGTGGTTTTCACCACATTTTGGCACGATTGTTGATAACAGGAGTTGTCGGCTGAATTATCGCCCAGATATTTTGAGTCAATTCGACCGCATAGTTGTCGAAATACGGTAAACGCCCTCTGCTGAAATAGGGGAGCTTTCCGTTGACAATTTTTGAAGTTCGGTCAGAACAAAGGTTTGATTCGGCATTTCATTCATAAGGTTTGGAAGGAGTTAAGATTATGATCAAAAGAATTACGGTATTGGCTTTGACCCTCGCGATCGGAGCATTCAGCGTTCTTGCACAAGACGCCCAGATTAGGAACTTGGCCGCGGGACAGAAGTACAAGGTCAAGGGAGTTATCACGTCACAGGACGACACGAGCGTGATCGTTAAGGATTCGGTCGGTGTCGAAACTCGCGTGGTCATCGCACCCGAAGCCAGCATCAAAACAAAAGGCGGCTTTTTTGGCGGTGGCGACAAGGTCGCATACAATCAGCTCGTTCGCGGACTTTATCTTGAAGCCGAAGGACGCGGCGACAACTCAGGGGCACTTGCCGCTACCAAGATTCGTTTTGACAAAGACGACTTCCGCGTCTCACAGTCGATCGACAGTCGCGTGGCCCCGGCCGAAGCCAGGTTGACGCAGGCTGAAGAGAACGCAAAGCGCGTTTCCGGCCAGATCGATGAGCTGATGGCAATTTCGAACGCCGCCCGCGGCGGTGCAAAGGCTGCACAGGAAACGGCCGATGCCGCTATTGCGGGTGTCAACGCTACCAACCAGCGTATTACCGCGATGGACGATTATGTTGTCCAGTCGACGGCGACGGTGAACTTCCGTGTAAATAGTGCGATCCTTTCGCCGGAAGCAAAGACTTCGCTTGATGAAGTTGCGACCGCGGCAATGACGATGAAGGGTTATACGATCGAGATAACCGGCTTCGCTTCGTCAGAAGGCAGCACTGCCAGGAACAAAGCCCTCAGCCAGCGTCGGGCACAGGCCGTGATCGACTACTTGGTAGAGAATCACAACGTGCCGCTCCGCCGCATCGGGCAGTCATACGGTTTTGGCGAGTTGCAGGCGGTTGCCGACAACACCACCCGTGAGGGCCGCGAACAGAATCGCCGCGTTGAGGTCAAGCTGCTTGTCAGCCGAGGTCTTAACCAGAACGTAGAAGTTCGTTCGACCAATCCGGACGGCAACGAGGAATAGTCGTTCCTTAAGTTGAAACCAGAATAGAGGGCACCGAACGAGAAAAAGATTGAAACCTTTTTCTGGCGAGTGCCCTCTAAACTCTTGTAGGTCCGAATAATTTTCAGTCCCCCGCCAAACGCATTATGAGATTCCGCTCAACATTACCGCCGCTCCTTGCATTCGTCTTTATCGCAACCGCTTATCTATCAGCTTCGGCACAGACGCCGACGCCGACGCCCGCCGTAAAGGAAGACGACGAGGTAATCAAGGTAAACTCTCGGCTTATCGTCGTACCTGTTTCGGTAATCGATGCAAACGGCAATCCGGTCGAAGGGCTGAAGGCCGAAGATTTTAGACTCAGGGAGGAGAATCGCCAGCAGGCGATAGACAGCGTTGGCAACGCCGACAATGTTCCGCTTGAGATCGCTCTGTTATTCGATATATCGGCCACGACAAGCCCGATGTTTAAGTTTCAGCAGGAGACCGCCGCCAAGTTTCTCCAAGAGGTGTTGAAGCCGAGCGACCGGGCCACGATCTACACTGTGGGTGCAAGCCCGATACTCGTTCAGGCAAGAGA
>JABFSB010000537.1 GCA_013140875.1 Acidobacteriota bacterium | reverse complement strand
TCATAACGTTAATGCGGCCCGCAAAGGGATCGGCGACGGTACGGAAAACGTAGGCCGAGAAGGGCTCGTCGTTCGAATATTTTCGCGTCACGCGGTCACCGGCCATTTCGGGATTGTTGAATCCGTATTCGGATTCATGGGTCGCGGGATTAGGGCCAAACTCGACAATATGGTCGAGCAAAATCTGGAGCCCGACGAGCGTTGCGGCGGAAACGGCGTAAACCGGACACAACTTGCTTTTGGCGATCGCTTTGGCGAGGTTCGGATAAATGTCCTCTTCCGGCAGCGTACCGTCCTCGAAGTACTTTTCCATCAGAGCGTCGTCCGACTCGGCAACGATCTCGATCAGCCGTTCGCGGGTTCTGTTAAAAACGTCGCGGCCGGATTCGGGCAGTGGAATTTCCGTCGCCTTGCCATTCTCGTCGAACTCGTATGCCTTTTGATGGACGACATCGACGACGCCTCTAAAATCTCCTTCGGCCCCGATCGGAAGAGTGAACGGCACTATCGAGCGAGCAAAACTTGCCGTCGCGGTTTCGAGGGCGTGGCCGAAATCGGCGTGCTCTTTATCGATCTTGTTTACGACCATAAACCGGGGCAGGAGGAATTCGTTCGCATACTGCCAGGTTTTCTCGGTCTGAACCTCGATGCCGTGAACGCCGTCAACGATGACGAGGGCACAGTCGGCAACGCGCAGGGCCGGCCGCGCATGCGAGACGAAGGCGGCGTATCCCGGCGTATCGATAATATTTATTTTTGTGTCTTTGTATTCAAGGTGGGCAAAATTGTTGTTTAGCGAGATCTTTCTTTCGATCGAATCTTCTTCAAAATCCGTTACGGTCGTTCCTTCATCGACCTTTCCCCAGCGCGGTGTGGCTCCTGAAATGTAGGCAAGCGACGCAGTGAGCTGGGTTTTACCCGCGTCGCCGTGTCCAATGACAGCCAGATTCCTGATGTTCTCAGTAGTAAAAGCTTTCATGTTCGGCAAGATCTCCTTTTAGGAAAGTTACGGGTTTCGAGTTCCAGGTTTCAAACTCGAAACTCCAAACGACTTCGAACTTGAAACTCGGAACGCGAAACTTATTCAGTTGTTGGTAAGGAAATAATTTATATGACAGTTAACATAATGGCAAGATAAGCGGTCACAATGCGGCCATCTTGACCAAATGAGTTACAATATTCGGCAGCACGCCGAATCATAGATGTTGCATCCGACGCGGCAAAAAACCTGAGGGGTAAACGTCTTTCGCTATATTGCGCATCCTAATAGCGCCTTGAGACAGGCTTGGATGCGAGGCTAATCGACCTTATTCAATCGTTACTAAGATGAAAAAGTTTATCGGATCGGTGAAGGGAATCATTGGAGCGGCCGTGATGACGGCTGTATTGATTGGGGGAGTGCCGGTCAGCGGTCAGGAACTGGTGTCGGTCAGTGATATCACAGGCGGTTCGAGCGTCTTTGTATTCCGAAGCAGTTCAAAGGCGGCTCCGCGCAAATTCGTGTCAAAAGCCAGGACGGACCGGACAAGGCCGCAACGCGCCGAGACAGCCCGCAAATTGAACAAACAATTTATCGCGCTGTCTAGAGTTGCTCCTCGCCGCGTCCGTACGGCGGTGGTCAAGCCTGACGATCCAAGACTGCCGAAGGTCAAGACAATGCCGGCCGCCGAGGCCGCTAAACTATTCGCCGGCGTCGGCGAGTACTTTATGGACCGTGACGACTTCAATCAGGCGATCGATTATTTCCGTGAAGCCGTCCAGCTTGACAAGACTTATCCCGTGGCAAAGAACGGATTGAGTGAGGCGCTTGCGCTGAAGGGCAACGAAGAACTGGTCCGCGATGCACGCGGCCCGGCCCGCCGTTTCTTTGAAGAGGCGCTGACGTACAATCCGAAGAACGCTCCGGCCTTGTTCGGATTAGGCGAGGTTTTCTCGGCTGAAGAAAAAGACAGCGAAGCGCGGGCGAGCTATGAAAAAGCACTGGCCAGCGATAAGGAGCTGACTGAAATATATGTGCCGCTGGGCATTCTCTATTATCAGGCTGGAGAGATCGCGAAAGCGGACGATCTGCTTTCCAAGGCAATGGCGATCTCGCCAAATGACGCTGAGACACAGTATTTTCTCGGCCTGATTCGCTCGGCCCAGAACCGTAATCCTGAGGCCCTCGTTGCCTTTAATAAAGCGAAGACAGCCGATCCGACATATGCCGAGGCATTTTTCCAGGCCGGTGAATCGCAGATCCGGTTAAACAAACCGGCGGAAGCAGCCCTCGATTACAAAAAGGCGACTGAGCTGAAACCGGCGTATTTCGAGGCTTGGCTCGGCTTGGGTGCGGCGAACTATGAGGCCAACAAATGGCCGGAGTCGGTTGTCGCCTATAAAGAAGCGACGAGGTTGAAAAACAACAACGCGGAGGCCTTTGAGAATCTTGCGGATGCCTATCGGCAGATCCCGGATTACGTTCAGGCCGAGGCCAGCTATAAGCTCGCCGCCCTTTTTATCGAGCGGACGCCGAATTTCAACAAGGAACAGGCGGCTGATATTTACAGCAAGAGCGCCTTTATGGTGGCGAAACAATGCGAGATCAACATTGCCCGCGGATCAAAGTGCCGATGGGGCGACGCGATCACGTACCTTGAAAAAGCGGCCCAATTCAGCCAGACGGGCGTGGATAACACAAATCTGGGA
>JABFSB010000484.1 GCA_013140875.1 Acidobacteriota bacterium | reverse complement strand
CGGCAAGACAATCGATAAGGAAATCTTTAAGCCCGCGATCGAGGAAGCGGAACTCATGCTCCGAAATTATCGTCAGCTTCTCGGCAGCGAGGAATCGACGTTCTCGGTCGTAAACGTGGACGAGTTCAACAAAACGATGGACCAGGTTACCGGAATGATAGCCGCCATCGTTCTTCCAATTACCGGCATTATTCTGGTCGTCGGCGGCATCGTGGTAATGAACATCATGCTTGTCTCCGTGACCGAGCGAACTTTCGAAGTGGGTCTGAGAAAGGCGATTGGAGCTACGCGAAAACAGATACTTCTTCAGTTTCTGATCGAGTCGGCATTGTTATGTGTCGTCGGCGGGTTTCTCGGCATCCTGCTTTCTTTCGGGGCAACCAGCGTGGTCGGATATCTTTTGTCGATGACAATGACAATCGAAGTCAAGTACATGGTCGGAGCAGTTTCTGTTTCAAGTGTTATCGGGATAGTCGCGGGTCTCTATCCCGCCTGGAAAGCCTCGCGGCTCGATCCGATCGTTGCACTGACGCAGAGTTAGTGCAACGCCGGCATTCCCGTGTTTCGTTATGAAAGTTTCAGCATCACTACCGATCGAAGTCTTGAAGATGGCATACGACAGTGTCGTGTCTCACAAGTTCCGCTCGTTTTTGACGATCCTGGGCATTGTGGTCGGAATCATTACGGCTGTCGTGGTCGCGTCGATATTGACTGGATTTCGACAGAGCATTGTGGCGATGTTCGAGGACTACGGCACGAACAATATTTATCTTTTTCATCTGTCGACCGGCTTCGGCCCGGGCAATCGCGATGAACGCAACCGTAAACCTCTCACCATGGATGATGCACGGGCTGTGCTCCAACAGGCTCCCGCGGTGAATGACATTGCGACCGTTGCCATTAACATCGGGTCATGGGGAACGGGTTTTGACGATAATATGATCTATAGAGACAAGAATTATCGTTGGGCCCTGACGGACGGAGTCACGCCAAATTACGATGGCATCGCCAATGTAAAGCTGAAAACCGGACGATGGATTACCGAGATGGACGATTACGAACGCCGCAATGTCCTAGTGGTTGGCGTGAACGCCGTCGAAGCCCTGTTTAACAGCGACGCTGAAGAAGCGGTCGGGAAGGAGATCCGTATGAACGGCACTACGTGGTCGATCGTCGGTGTGCTGGAAAAACGCGAATCAGGCTTCTTCGGCGAGAACGAAGAAGACCGGAAAATCTTTATGCCCTTTCGAACCGCTCGAAAGGTCGCGCCGACACGTGACGCGGTGCTTCATATCGCCCAGGCAAAGACCGGTTTTCTAAATGATGCGGTCCAGGAAATCGAAGGCGTGCTGCGCGTTCGTCGTGAGGTAAAGACCGGCGAGCCGAATAACTTCGACGTAAAGACAGCCGACGATTTCATGAAACAGTTCGATGGAATGATAGCGGGCGTCGGCGCCGCTGCGATCGCCATCTCATGCCTCGGCCTGCTGGTCGGCGGAATCGGCGTAATGAACATCATGCTCGTCTCGGTCACCGAGCGCACCAAAGAGATCGGCATCCGCAAAGCCATCGGAGCGACCAAAGGTGCGATCGTGCTGCAATTTCTTTCTGAGGCAATGGCATTGACGCTTCTCGGCGGACTGATCGGCGTCGTTATTTCTATCGGGATCAGCAATCTTATTCTGGTTCTATTGCCATCCCTTCCCGCAAAGATTGAACCGTGGATGATCATTCTTTCGCTCGGAGTATCGATCACCATCGGGCTGATTTTCGGCGTCCTTCCCGCAAGAAAGGCCGCAAATCTCGATCCGATAGAGTGCTTGCGTTACGAGTAAAAGCCGACGACTGCTAAGCTGGGTCAATGGCGAATGGTCTGGCAAAAGCGGTGATGATCGGCGTTGCCGCCGGCATGAGGTGTTTTCTTGCTCCGGCGATGTTGATGAGAGGTCGTCGTGAAGAGACTTGCGATGGAAGGTTCTGTTCGGTTTCGCGGACCTCGATTATTGCGCTTGCTGCTGCCGAACTTGTTGGCGACAAAACTTCTTACATCGGAAACCGTACTGATGCGGGGCCGCTTTTTGGTAGAGCAGTCTCCGGTGCCGTTTGCGGCGCGATCGTCTCAAAACAAAACGGCGGCGATTCGATCGGCGGCCTTGTCGCCGGCGGCCTCGCGGCAATCGCGTCGGCCCACGCCTGCTACCTAACCCGACGCGAACTCGCGCGCTTGACCGGTACCCCGGACATCGTCCTGGCCCTTGCCGAGGATGCAGCAGCTCTTTCACTCGCTGCGGCGGCATCGGACCGAACCGGTGCGACGTGAAACGTCCGTACGCAAAGAACCGCTCCGGCATCCGTCGACTGTATAGATATTTGCCCAAAGAATTGACCACTTTATGATCAAGTGTCCATCATTGCCCATGATCGAAAGTACGAGGTAACGATATGAGCGACCAATTCCCGCATCTTTCATGTATTTGGAGCGATCCTTATGACTGGGACAATCTGAACGCAAACATCCAGGTGCCGCACGAACCTGGCTTTTACGCCTTTACGGACCACGCGGGACCGTTGCAAGCTTCGGTTTCAGTTCCCGGCAAGCAGGTTTTGTACATTGGAATTGCGACGAAAAGTCTGCGGGACAGAATCAAAAAATATAAAGCCGGCGACAAAACCGACTCGCAGGGCCTAATGA
>JABFSB010000209.1 GCA_013140875.1 Acidobacteriota bacterium | reverse complement strand
CCAACGAATATCCAAGGAACACGGGCAGTTTTCTGCGGTGGAACCGGTCGCTTAAATAGCCCGAAAACAGTTTTAGGATGCTGGCGACGGATTCCGAGAAACCTTCGATCAGGCCTATGAAAAACGGCGATGCTCCGAGTGTAAGAAAAAGAAAGGTCGGTAGAAGCGGATAAATTATCTCGCTTGAAGTATCGTTTAAGAGGCTGACAAGGCTAAGGACAAAAACGTTCGGTCCGAGACCGCGGTATCGACGCCAAAAACGTAAGCGCTCGTATTTTGGCTGGTCCGTCATTTAGAATTAAATCTGAAAAATCCGCTTGCCGGGCCGAGAAGAATAGCGCCGGACTGCTTTTCAAACATCCTCATTTTCACGGGATTCTTTTGCTATCGTCGTTTCTCCACCGGCGGCTTTAGTTTGGGTGAGCCGCCGGAACTGAAATACCAGAGTGTCGCGCTTCCGACCACCGCGATCAGAAGAATTACACCGACCACGATCATGCGAAATGCCATCTTTGCGGTCTTTTTCAAGGCCTTAAAGGCCACGTACGCAACGCCGAGAAATACCAGAAAGAACGACACCGCGACGATCGCGCCTACAATTCCGCCGCTTGGGGCGACTTGAAAAAAACATGCTAAAACGTTCATTCTTCTTTTTTGCCCGCCTGGGCTTTTTCAATCTGGTCGATCTCTTCATCGGTCATCGAACGACTTTCGGACGGGAGAGAATACTCTTCATCCGCCCATGCTCCGAAATCGAGCAGTTTGCATCTTTCGGAGCAAAAAGGTCGAAATTCGTTACCCGTAAACTCGGCTTCCTTACCACAATGTGGACATTTAACTAACGGCATAACCTCTTGTTAGCCTCAGAATAACATACAATCGCGAGGCCCTAAAAAATTGTCCTTGAGGTAGAATTTGATTGAATGTTGTTACTCTAGGTGCAAAAATACTTAAAGGTTTACGGTGCCCAACCCGCATCAAACCCGAACAATTGCAATTGCGGGAACGTATTCATAGAGCAATTGTTTACAAGCGAGGAACCATATGAGCGATTACAAAGAGCGGTTTGGAAAGTGGCAGAAGGACGCCAAAGAGAAATTCGAAGAAATAGATAAACAGTTGGGCCTGAAAGACAAAATCGAAGAGGGCGCCCGTGCGGTCGTGGAAACGGCCCAAAAAGGCGCCGAGAAGATAAAGACCGAGGCCGAGAAATCCGAAGTCGGCAAACAAGCTGTTAAGGCAGCCGAAGCCACGATCAAAACCGCCGAGGGAGCCGCTAAAAAGGCGTGGACAGTGAGTGAGCCGCTTCGCGATGCGGCCGAAGACGTCGGCGAAAAAGCGGCGGACGTGGCAAAGGAAGCCGGCAGAACCGCGGGCGAAGTGATCGACATCGCGGGAAAAAAAGCCGGTGAGGTCATCGACGGAGCTTTCGATACGGCGTCGAAGAACGCCAAACGCGTAAGCAAGGCCTTCTCGTTCGGAGCTTCGTGGACCAGGACGATCGATTCCGCACTGAGCGCCTTTTCGAAAACTTCAGGCTGGATACAGGAAAATCCGCTTCAGGCGGTCGCGACCGGAGCGTCGATGGCCGTGGGAGCCGGACTCGGAGTGGTCTTTACCGGCATCAGCTCGCACTGGCTTTTCAATTCGGCATTGCCGGCTTGGTCGGTAAAAAAGATCGCCGATCAATTTGATGGATATCTTAAGAATCAGGGAGAGCTGATCGAAAACGGCAGCCTTAGCGAAGCCGATGCCGAACGCGCCAAATTCGAACGCGACATTGCGAAACGTATCGGTGCGCCGATGCTGGGCGCGTTCTCATTCGCTTCGGGCGCGGTCATGATGACCAATGTCCTGAATCCAAAGACCGTGACCGGTGCCCCGATCGATTGGCTGCTAGGCGGCAACCCATTGCTCGAAGGCGTCTGGTTCTTTGGCAACGGCATGGTTTGCTTTAAAACAAGCTACGATTTCTTTATGATCGCCCTCGAAGACCAGGCCGACGTGCAGAAAATGGTCAGGGAGATCAAAGGATTGCTGCCGGAATCGATTGCGGCGTAAAGAATCTTATGGCGTTTCAACCGCAAAAAGTCTATTCGCTTGAAGAGTATCTCGAGCTTGAAAAGCGTTCCGACGAGAAATTCGAGTTCTGGGACGGCCACGTTTGGTCGATGAGCGGAGCAACTTTCGCTCACAATCAGATCGTAATGAATCTGTCGATCGATCTCGGCTCCAGGCTTCGCGAAAAAGGGTGTTCGGCTTTTCCAGCGGACATGAGGATCAAGGTTCCGGCGTACGAACCGTATCGCTATCCGGACCTTTCGGCGTTGTGTGAAGAACCTCGACTTGAACGGATCGGCGAGGTTGAAATGCTGATCAACCCGCAATTAATCATAGAGGTACTGTCCGGCTCAACGGAAGCTTTCGATCGAGGCGATAAGTTTACCTACTATAAATCCATCCAAACCTTTACCGAGTATCTTCTGGTTGCCCAGCACAGGCCCCACGTATCCCAGTTTGTAAAGCACGGCGACGGGTTTTGGATGAATTATGAGTTTAACGACCTGTCCGATATCGTCGATTTAAAATCAGTCGGATGTCCGATTCAGCTTTCTGTCATTTATCGCGATGTCGTGTTCCCGGAACCGGATCCCAATGCCCCGAACGTCCGTAAGCGTTTGAGGTGAGCCGATGGTCTCTCCGTAAATAGGAAACACGAGTAAACGTCCGGCTCAAAGAATCTTTATCGGAAACGGAAGAAAGCATAAAACGAACATCATCAAAGTAAGGAAGGCTACGGCCTTTCTTTTTGGATCCAGAGGCGTCTGGTCCCACGGGACCGGATGTTTTATTTTCATCATCACGCCGAGCAGTATGGCGATCAGAAAACCGCTTGGACTGTTGAACAATAAGAATCCCAGAACGGAAAGTATAGCCATTGCCGCAAACGCGATGCGTCCTGTCCAGCGGTGAACCACCTCATCAAAAACAGCAAATACCGCGTGGCCGCCGTCCAACTGGCCGGACGGAATAAGGTTTAACGCGGTCACAAGCGCGCCGACCCAGGCCGCATAGTAGAAAGGCCCTTTCGCACTTGCCGATAGGTCGAAACCCGCCGCAGCTGCCAAAAACTGCACCAGCAGCGGATTCGAAAATACAATTCCGCTTTCTGCTAATTGTTCAGCTGAGGCCGGCTGCATCTTCAGTACGCCTATCAATGCGATCGGAATCAAAGCTACAAATCCGGCAATCGGGCCCGCGACGCCGATATCGAATACGGCACGCCGCGAAGGGAGCGGCGACCGGATCTTGATGAACGCTCCGAATGTGCCCGCCGGTCCGAGCATGGGTGGTGTCGGGATAAAGAACGGCAGCGTAGCATCGACCTTATAAAGCCTGCATGCGACGTAGTGACCCATTTCGTGCGCTATCAGGATGAACAGCAACGATAGCGAGAAACTTAATCCATCGGTTAGAAATGAGCTATCCGTCAGCAATCGCGAAACAGTCGATCCGATCAGCAAAAAGTACTTCGCCGGCAGGGAGACGATAAAATCGATGAACTGCGAGAAAGTTTGAGGGTCTGCGTCTGGAAGTACTTGTATCGAGCCGAACGGATAAAGCACGCCCGCGACGGTGGTCGTGATAAGGGTTATCAACAGGAATCCGATGTGTTTCAGCCAAGTTGCCGCAGATGGACGGAGGCTTCGCTCGATCAGATCGTCAATAATTATTCTTTCCGGAGCGTCCATCAAAGGAATTGGGTGTTGAGGCAAAACAAAAGCCGCAAATCACAATCATAACCGTCCCGATTGCGATTTACGACCAAAATTTCAATTTACAGGTCGCCCGACGCGAAGTATTTTTAACCCACGGCCTTTGCCGTAAGTTCCTTGCCCGGCTTAAACCGGATCGTCTTGCCGGCCGGGATCGGCACTTCTTTGCCCGTCCGCGGGTTGCGGCCTACGCCTCGCTTTCTGGGCTTAACAACAAAAACGCCAAAGCCGCGAAGTTCGATCCTCTTGCCCAGGGCAAGAGCGTCCTTCATTGCATTGAAGAGTGAGTCGACAACCTGTTCCGCTTTCTGCTTAGGCACGCCCGTTTTATCGGCAACCTGGTTGACAATGTCTAACTTGATCATCTTCTCCTCCTTTCGAAAATGGACATGGAAGGAAATTACATAATTAGGGTTCAATCATCATAATCCTCTAAATCCACCGGTGTCAAGGTTTTGCGGAAGAATTCGGAGGGCCTGCCAACCCGTCTTTCCGGCCGAGAAACCGCAGAAAATGCGTGAGAATCTCATCCGGTGATTCTACGTGAGGAAAGTGCCCGATGCCGGGAAGTTCGACAATGTTTTCCTGATCCGGCACCAATTGACGAAATCGTTCGACGAGGTGTTTGCCCGATACGGGATCGAACGAGCCGTTAATGAACAGGAATGGTTGGGTCATGTTCTGAAGCGGCTCAACCCACCTTTCGCGGTATTTCGCCCGCTCGGTCATATAGCGAATAAGTTTATGAGCGATGAGCTTTCCTTCGTTGTATTTGAACAACGCCACGTGATCGGCAAGCTCGTCCGCCGTGGGCTTCGTGCCCGGCCCGAAGATCGATGCAAGGCTGGCCGCAAACCGGCTGTCCGGGATGAAGCGGCCAAAGTATTTTCCTATCGGGCTTATCAAAAGTTTCTGGGCCAGGATGGGCCGATGCGTTTCCGGAAACAAAGCTCCGTTTAGAAAACATATCGACCCGATCTCGAATCCGAGGCGTCCTTCGTGCCGCCTGGCGAGCAGTTCCTGCGTGATCGTGTTGCCGTAATCGTGCGCCAGAATGTGCACGCGACCGGCGTTTAGATTTTTGAGAAATGCTTCGACAACATCGGCTTGGACGAACGTCGTGTAGTCAAAATCATACGGCTTAGCGGAAAATCCATAGCCGATCAGATCCAGCGTAACAACCGTGAAGGCCTTTTCGAGCTCACTCCAGATCTTGCGATAGTCGAACGAAGCGGTGGGAAAACCGTGCAGGCAAAGCAGAGTATCGGGACGCGGCCCGCTTTGCCGATAAAAGATCGGGAATCCTTTGTAGTCAAAGAATTCGCCACCGTTTTTCCATTCGCTGAGACCATACATAGACTCATCTTCCTTTGAGTGTTTCGCGTTAATAGCCTTTATCTCACGCAAGGATCGCGAAGCACGCAAAAGGAAACCGTCCGGGAAACCGTTGCCATTCGAATCGCTCTCGTAAAAGTGGTAGAATCCTATCACGCTTTTTACACCAATTAACTTCGGTTAAGGAAACTTCGATTATGCGCTGGAGAGACCAACGGCAGAGCACCAATGTTGAAGACCGCCGCGGAATGGGCGGACGCGGAATCGCGCTTGGCGGCGGAGGAATAGGCGTCCTGATTCTGGCCGCGATCGTTTGTTTGCTCGGCGGCGACCCGCGCCAGTTTCTTGAAACCGGCGTGCCCGATCAGTCTCAGGTCCAGCAGCCGTCGACCGCAAGCAACTCCGCCGCAAAACCGGCCGATGAGAACACACAGTTTGCCCGCGCGTTAATGGGCAATCTTGAAGACGCATGGCGCCAGATATTGCCGCAACAGGCCCGCGTGCGTTATCAGGATCCGAAACTTGTTTTGTTTACCGATCAGGTATCGTCGGCCTGCGGTTATGCGTCCGCGGCCACCGGCCCTTTCTATTGTCCCGGAGACTATAATCTTTATTTGGATTTTGCGTTCTTCGACGAGCTGCGACGCGAGTTCAAAGCTCCCGGCGATTTTGCCCAGGCTTACGTGATCGCTCACGAATTCGGCCACCATATTCAGAATCTCACCGGCATCATGGAGCGCGTCCAGCGTCAGGGTCAGAATAATCAGTTGTCGGTTGCGTTAGAACTTCAGGCGGATTGCTACGCGGGCATTTGGGCAAACTTCGCTCAAAAGCAAGGCCGCCTCGAAACGGGAGACACGGACGAGGCGTTAAGAGCAGCGGCGGCCGTCGGCGATGACATGATCCAACGCCGCACACAAGGCTTTGTAGTACCGGATTCCTTCACCCACGGCTCCGCCGATCAAAGGCAAAGGGCCTTCGCCGTCGGGATGAAATACGGAACAATGCAGCAGTGCGATGTCTTTAAATAGGCCGTGCTTAAACCGTCAGTTTTTACCCATTGGGAGAAAAGGGCCGTCCGTACATATCCTGATAAATCCATCCCAACACCCGGGCTTCCGCCGTATAGAGTGCTTCCAGCCAGCAACTTGAAAGATAGACGCGTTTTTCGGCGTTGGTTGTTAATTTGTCTGCTTTCGCCACAGCGGAATCGAGCGAGGTTTCGTCGATCTTGTTTGCTTCGGCAATCTCGGTTTTGGTATTGCGGGATTCGTGGAGCGCGGCGGTAACGTCGTTCAGCCAAAGGTTTAGAAGCGGTTCGGAGTTGTTCTCCTGTACGGCTTGAAACGTGCCTATGGCGAATCGTGCTTCGGCGTTCTCGAACGGATAAGTGCCGATGCCGTTCGCCTCGTCGTCGGCCTGTTTCCATTGAAACAGTTCATTGGTGTGTGGATGCCGCATTCTTGCTGTCCTTTCATCGAAATTCAGGAACCATTCGATCACATCCGCAAGTGCACCGGAATCGACAATTCCCTCGGCGGTTCTGGTCAGCTTGGGCGGCTGCACTTCTTTTTGAGTCTCGGCCATTTGATAAATAATTCTACACGATAAGCGTTGCGGAAGGCGGCCCTGTTTGAACTCTCTGTACCCGACTGCCTATAATCTCCAGTATTGTGGCGGAAGAAATTCTCGAAAACGCTTTTCGGCCCTCAAGCGAAGAAGAAGAGCAGGCGGAACGCGATCTTGGTTTTGGCTCGGTCGTAACCGCGCAAAGCCGGCAGCGGCTGCTAAATCAGGACGGCACGTTCAACGTCGAGCGCACCGGGCTTAGCCGATTCACCTCGCTAAATCTCTATCACACGCTGCTTGGGATGTCGTGGCGCGTTTTTCTCGGGCTTGTGCTGCTGCTCTATTTTCTAAGCAATATCGTTTTCGGGCTTTTTTATGCGTCGTTCGGCGGGTCCGCACTTGTGGACACATCTAGTGAGCCGACCGAGAACTTGTTCATTCGCGGATTTTTCTTCAGCGTGCAGACATTCGCTACTATCGGATACGGCACCATTCACCCGGTCGGCATCGTGCCGAATCTTCTCGTTACGATCGAATCGTATTACAGCCTGATCGCGAATGCGTTGATCACCGGCCTCGTATTCGCGCGTTTCGCGAGGCCCACGGCAAGGGTCAGATTCAGCAAAGTAGCCGTCGTCGCTCCGTATAAGGACATTACCGGATTGATGTTCCGCATTGTCAACGCCCGGAACAATCAGCTTATTCAGGTCGGCGCACAGGTGCTGTTCGCGAGATTCGAGAACGAGAATGGCCGTCAGGTGCGGCGGTTCGATATTCTGGAGCTCGAAAGACGGACTGTCTCGATATTTCCGCTTTCGTGGACGATCGTCCATCCGATCGATAGCGGCTCGCCGTTCTATGGCCTTACGCAAAACGACCTTCGTAATTCCGATGCCGAGATCCTGGTCCTGTTGACCGCGACCGACGAAACCTTTGCCGCCGTCGTCCACACGCGATCGTCGTACAAGGCTGACGAAGTAATATTCGGCTCGAAATTCGTCAGCATCTATAACGAAATGCAAGCCGGCGAGCCGATCTCGATCGATGTAAAAAAACTTTCCGCGATCGAAGCGGCGCCAAATTAGAAACCTTTGACAAACGGCTTAGGCGTGTCTGATACTTGTTCGCGGAAAGGCTAACCAGAAAATTATGGCGACACAATACAAACCCTGTCCTGGTTGCGGCACCCAAAATCCCGGAATAAATGTCCGCTGCACAAACTGCGGCACCGTTCTGCCAATCAGCCCAATGCCGATGCAGCAGGTTCCGCGCCCTCCCGGAGCAGCTCCGGCGGGTGCCGAGAAAAAGATCGCCGCCGGTATTTGCGGCATTGTTCTCGGCGGACTCGGGATACATAAATTTATTCTTGGCTATACGCAGGAGGGAGTAATTCTCCTGTCGGCTTATCTTGTTACGTTAATAATTGCGATCGTCACTTGCGGGATCGGGACACCGCTGGTTTTCATACCGACAGTCATCGGCATTATCGAAGGCATAATGTACCTAACAAAATCGGACGAAGAGTTTGTTCAAACTTACATCGTGAACAAGAAGCCCTGGTTTTGATCTCCTGATTTTCTCTCTCTCTCTGTGTTCACCGGCATCATCGAAGAGCTAGGAACGGTCCGCGAAACGCACCTTTACGGTGGCGGTTCGCGGATCGTCGTTTCCGCGTCCATTGTCATCAACGGAACGGTGGACGGAGATTCGATATCCGTGAACGGCGTTTGCCTGACTGCTCTGGACGTCCAGCCGGCGGGATTCTCCGCAGACGTCTCTCAAGAGACCCTCGACCATTCAACGCTTGGAAAATTGAAAGCGGGCTCAAGAGTCAATCTGGAACGCGCCGTCACGCCATCCACCAGATTAGGCGGCCATATGGT
>JABFSB010000278.1 GCA_013140875.1 Acidobacteriota bacterium | reverse complement strand
GTAAACATTCCCGCCGCTTCGCCGCCCGCGGTCACTCTGTACTCGAGCGTTTCGCCCAAAACAAAGGACAGTTCAGGCGACAGCGGCTGATTATCGACGTAAGCCTTCGGCGTCGGCGTCGGTACCGGCGTGGCTTTCGGCGTAAGGATCGGCGAGGGCGTCGGCACCGGATCGGCCTGCGGCTCAACGTTCTGAATACTTGCGACTTTAGCGCGAAACTCGCCTTTCGCCGTTCTGAAACGGATCGCAACCGGAATCTTCGCGTCGTCGGTGCTGAGGTTTATCCTGAAATCTTTCAGCCCAATTTCGGTAAAATATTCACACTGGACCGTGATCATCGTCGAGTCGTACTCGCCCGCATCGGTTTTGATCCTTTCGTTGCCGGTCACGCTGAACGTAACGGGATAGGCCCGCTCATTCTCAAAAATATTGAACGCCCCCGAACCGTCCGAATGACGAATCCGATAGATCATCGTCACCAGGTCGAAATTCCCGGTCGGCGTGGAGAGATTGTTCTGAATCGTTTCTTTCGGCAAGCCGCCGACATTCTGGATTCGGGTGATATATATCGGCACTCCATCGGGCGAAGCAAATATGTTTCGCGATTCGTCTACGAGATAGAAAGCGGCGCTTACGAAATCGAGCGTCTTCGCCCGGCCGCGCAGTTCGATGGCTTCGATGTCGCCTATTTTTCCGCGTGAGACCGTGTAAAGTTCGGCGTACGCCACATTCGAGAATTTCTCAAACCCGACCGTATAGGTAAGGCGTTCTCCGATCTTAAACGCACCATCGCCTGCCGCCGGGGCGGTCTGGGAATATACATTACCCTGAAGAAACACCAGGGCGGCAAAAGCATATAGGCCCAGCCACAACGCGGCGAGGCTTTTCCTACCGATCAAGGTAAATTCATCGGACATAAAAAGCATGAAGGCTTTACGCGGCCCTCCCGATCTCGTTCAGAATTTTCTCTGCGGCTTCACGCGGGTCCGGCGCCCCAGTGACAGGCCTTCCGACTACGATGTGGTCTGCACCGTTTGAGATTGCCGTTCCCGGTGTCGTTACACGTTTTTGATCGTCATTTGTTGCATTTTCAGGACGTATCCCCGGTGTGACGATCAAAAACCCCTCATTTTGCACACTCGATCGGACGATCCCGATCTCCCTGGCCGAAGCGACGACTCCATCAAGCCCCGACTCGGCGGTTAGTTTGGCAAGTCGTCTCACCTGAGTTTCAACATCGGCTTCGATACCGGTCTCGCCCAATACATTAGAGTCGGAACTGGTCAAAACGGTTACGGCAATAATGTGAGGACGGGTGCTGTTCGTCATCGAGCAGAATTCACCGACCGCAGCCGCCGTTGTTTTCATCATTTCGCTTCCGCCGGCGGCATGGACGTTGAACATCCAGACGCCGAGCCGTGCGGCTTCAACGCCGGCCCTGGCCACTGTGTTCGGAATATCGTGAAACTTAAGGTCGAGAAATATTCTTTTGCCATCCGCGGCAAGCTCCTCTACAAACTTCGGTCCCGCGGCCGAAAACAATTGAAGCCCGATCTTAAATGTCGTGACAACTCCGTTAAGATCGGCAACCAGCGATCTCGCTTTCTCGGCGGTATCGACGTCGAGCGCGACGATCAGGCGGTCTTCGGAACGCGCGCTGTTTTCTGTGTCGATCTTTGGGGCTGTCATCAAAATGATTTTTGGAATCGGAGAGGCAAAAAACTGAACGGAACCAGGTCAATCCATATCAAGCGGGTTACGAAAGGGTTTGTCTTTGTCGACATCGGCCCGCTTCATCGCTTCCTGGAATTTTTCTTCCAGCAAACGTCCACGATCCTTCTGGGACGACATTTCTTGAGAAAACAGAGCATCACGCGTCTCTTTCTGTTTTCCAAGCTCGCCCTTTAAATCTTCAAAGGACCCGAGAATTTTTTTCTTTTCAGCGTGAGAAATTATCGCACCGGTTTGGCCGTCGATAGTGAGCGTCGATTCACAGCATGGGCAAATTGCGGTCAGCCGTTCCATACCAGCAAAATTATACACTAATTGCCCGTGAGAATTCGACAGTTTAGTTTTTGGTTGGCGCTTTCGGCTTTACTTCCGGCTGCGGCGGCGCGGCGGGAGCACCGATCCCCGCGGCCTTGAGAATCGAAAGGCTCGACGCGGTCGACAAGCTCTCTATCGCCTCGCCGCGAAGTTCCAGGGTTCGCCCATCCTTTAGAAAAACCTTGATCAGCTTGTTTTCGCCGTCGGTCGTCTTTTCCACCTTGGCCAATACCGGATTTTTCAGAAATGTTCGCCGCTCGACCAGAATGTTTGTCAGGGCGACCGAAAACTCCGAATTCTCGGGTGCGGGACGGGTGGATTGAACAAGAAGCGCTTCAATGTCGACCTTTGCAGTATTTGGATCGCCGCCGGCCTGGCGCATCGCCTCGATCTTTTTATTCCTCGAAAGTGTCAAAGGATTTTCTTTGTTATTTTCGACGTTCGCCGAAACCGGTGTTTGATCCGATGTGTTGCCATTCTGCGTCTGGACGGACGGCTTACCGTTTGTCGCGGCCGGAGCATTTTTAGCTGTCTGATCGCTGGTTCCGCCGCATCCCGTAAACAACAAAATAATTGCAAATAAGCCGGTATATTTGATCATTTGTACTTCCTGAGCTTTTCGATCAGGCCTGTCTTTACTTCGGCCCACTCATTGT
>JABFSB010000167.1 GCA_013140875.1 Acidobacteriota bacterium | reverse complement strand
GCGTGCAGCCCATCCTGAACGTGTCCGCAACGACCGGAGCGACCGGCGGCGTCACGTCTTTCAAGTGAATGATGATGTCGAAATGGCTGCCGAACTTTGCCGCAATTGCCTTATCAAGCCCGAAAAGATCGAAGAAAAGAAATTTGTAAGGGAAGGCAAAATATTCCGACAAGAGCCGGTAACCGGCGAAAGAGCGTTTGGTAAAGGGCAGAATTCCTTCGTCATCGGCAAAACCGACTTGTTTAATCGCCTCTTCCGCGTCGATAAAGATCGGATCGGGCATCTTAAGCTGAAGATTTGTCAGCGTCTTCAGAGTTTTTTGTCCAAGCGGTGTTTCTTTTGGCCGGAACTCGACCCTGGTCGCATGATTAAAAATTATCTCGTACAGCGGAAAGATGAGCTGCGGATCGCCGTTTATATGAAAACGCAGCGACTTTGGTATCTCGCCCGTTTCACCGACCGTAAATTCGTGAAGGTTCGAGTCGCCAAAGCATCGGAAGCTCAACTTGATAAAACAGTCGGCATACATTCCGCGGGCGTCTTTGGGCGCCAGGGACTCGAGCGATCCCGATTCAAGCTCAAGCGGTGCCAGTTCGACATTATAGGCCGTTTGAAACCGGCACGGCGTCCCATCGACCGGCCGCGAATTCAACCGGGCCCCGCGTTCAAGCTTCTGGACCGTGTTTAGCTTGTCATCAGGCGAACCGAAAGAGAATTGTGCGATCGCCATCGACGGGATCGGCGCAAGATAATGCGGATAAAGAAGGTTCAGGAACGACTCGGTGATCTCCGGCAGTTCGTCATCGAGCTTGAGGCCGATACGGCCGCTTAAAAACGCGAACGCCTCGATCATTCGCTCGACATGCGGATCTTCGATCTTCTCTTCGTCGAGTTGAAGCCGGGCGGCGATCTTTGGATACTTTTTCGCGAACTCTCCGCCCATTCGGCGCAGGAAGATCAGCTCGCGTTCGTAATACCCTAAAAGTTCGTCGCGCATAAAAGTGGAAAAGCGGCCGTGACCGCGCATTTTTCGAAACTTAACGGCGGGGAACGGCCAGGCCGTAATTCTCTACGAATTTTTTACCTGGAACTCACCGCTGCCCATTTGCAGAACAGTGTCGAAACTAATGGCCTCGGGCACCGGATCGACATCCAGCTTTGCTTCGATCCTTAAACGCAGCTCACGCTCGACGCTGCTTATCGGCAAAAGAGTTACACGCGGTTCCAAGAATCGCGGTTCGAATACCCTGATCGCGTTCTCGACCGCCTTGACCAGTTTTTTTTGTTCGCCCTGAATATCGACGCCCATGCCGGTGATATCGGGCAGACCGTAAACGGCCAGCGAGTCCTTTAACTCTTCCATTCCTTCCGCTATTTCGACAATGCTGTGACGCGTGTTTAAGAGCCACTCAAGGTCGCGGCGAACGGACTGGCGAAGATCCGCAAGGGAAGCGGCATTAGATTTCGGCGCCTCCTGCGACGATTGCGGATCGTAATCCAGCAGCCGGTCGAGGATGGACGGCGTTACGCGAACTTCAAGATTGGTTCGAATCGACACGGGATAAGTGGAATTGTCCGGCAAGAACATCCGCTATGGGCTTCTTGCCGGACTATTTAGAAACTCGCACCTTCTACTTCAGATTGTGCGGAACCGGTTCCTGGGTTAAAAAGACAGGCGTCGAACTCATTCTCGATCGCCTGTCCAGTCAGGTTTAGTTAGCTCTGCTTGATCGCCTTGAAGTCGTACTCGAGGCTGGCCGCATTTTCGAGGCCGCCGCCCGCCGTCTTCTGCTCTTTGTACTCGATCTTCATCTTCGAGTAGGCAAGCGACACCGAGTTGTACTCGTCCGTTGCACCATCCTGGCCCGAATCGGACACGGACGAGATGAAACAGTCGGTGAAGGTGTAGATCATGTAATCCTTCAGGGTCGCATCGCCTACGGTTTTAGTAAGCTTTAACGTCGCGGTCGGAATGTGCGTGCCGTTAAGGCAAAGCTTTTCCAGATTGGTCGATGATTTTCCTTTCGCGATCATGAAGTTGAAATCGGATGCGTTGGGTTTGCCGGCCGAGAAACCGCCGCCCGTCAGTGACGGAGGATTCGAAACGCTCTTCGAATAGTTCATGATGTCCATGTGGTTTACGTAACCCTCGTGCTGACTTTCGCCTTCGACTCCATCTACAATAAAGTGTGCAGTGCTCATATCAATTCGTTGCTCCTTTTTTTTAGCAGCTAGGCTGCGTTTAATCTAAATTTATTATTCCAGCGGTACCTCGCTTCATCCACCGGAAACTCTTTCTCCGTCCGTTTGATTCGAGTACCAACGTCTCACATGTATCAAGACGAAGGTACCCGCGATCATTTGCGATAACAAACGGAATTTTTTTTACGCCTTTGCGGGCGGCGGCAGATCGGCGACCAAACGCAGGGACACCGAAAGCTCGTCGAGCTGGAAATGCGGCCGCAGGAACGCAACGGCGCGATAGCAGCCCGGCTTGCCCGGTATCTCGGCAACGTCCACGCGAGCCTCGCGCAACGGATACTTTGCCTTGATGTTCTGGCCCGCGGTGGCATCGGTCGTCACATAATTGCTGATCCAGCGGTTAAGGAACTTCTCGCAATCCTGATGCGACATAAAGCTGCCGATCTTGTCACGCATCATCGACTTCAGGTAATGAGCAAAGCGCGAAACCGCGAAGATGTA
>JABFSB010000506.1 GCA_013140875.1 Acidobacteriota bacterium | reverse complement strand
CGATGAGACGCTTCGATTCGTTCATTGCGACGGGGTAAATGCAGAGGCCCTTCGCGACATCGAGATCGGGATATCGGAAAGCCTCGCCGGGCGTTCGTTTGTTACAGGCAGGATCGTGACCGAAAACGATCTGCTGTCGGATTCAAAAACCATCGGTGCCGAGCGGCTTGTCGGTTTTCGGTCGTCAACGGCAATTCCGTTGACGCACGGCGACAAACCTTTCGGCGTATTCCAGCTTTTTTTGTCTGAGCCGATCAGCCGCGACGAGGATACAATCAAGCTGATTGAGGCGATCGGCGAACATGTCACACCGATTTTCCGCAGCTCGCTTGCCTTTGAGCGAACACTTTCCAGCGCCCTTACGGATACCTTGACGGGTCTACCGAACGAACGGGCATTCTATATGGTGCTCGAAAATCAATTGGCCGAGTCGCTCAGGCACCGCGACGAACGTCCGTTGACGATCCTTTCGGTAGATATAAGAGATTTCGGCGCCGTCAATTCGATGCTTGGTCATGCCGTGGGCGACCAGATGCTAGAGTTTGTCGGTGAGCACATCAGTGAACATCTGCGAAAGATGGATTTTCTCGCCAGAACCGTTAACGACGAGTTCAGCGTCATTCTGCCGACCGCGAACAAGGCGACCGCATTCGAGATCATCGAGAGAATAAAGGCCGGTTTCGAACAGAATGAATTCGAGATATCGGACGGCGAAGGCGTGGTGATCGCCCTTAACGTAGGCTGGGCCACGTTCTGGAAGGACGGTGAAACTGTCGAACAACTCATCCGTGCGGCACAGCAAAGAAAACGGCAAGCCAAGTCCGAAGAACCCGCCGATGTGCTCTGGTTCCCAAAGGAATACGTAAACTAAATACGTTCCGTCCCGCCCTGCAAAAATAGTCGTCGCCCGCCTTATTAAATCGAGGCAGGCGACCGCTTTTCGAATTTCACGTTTTATTATTTAGGCTCGAGAACGATCTCTCTCGCCAGCCGCGTTCCCAGGACTTCGCGAATGGCGAGGCGTTCGCGGTAGCCCTGCATCTGCTTCTCGTCGGTTCCGATGACTTGTTGGGCGAGAGCGTCAGCCTTTGACTGGTTGGCTTCCATTGTCGCGAGATCCCTGTACTCGGTCATCAACAATAAATTGAAGTCCGTGCCGGAGTGGCCTTCGGTTTGGATGACCTTGTAGGAAACTATCTGTCCGTCCTTTTTGAGTGCTTCCCGCTCACGTTTCCAGTCGTTCGCCAGATAGTTCAAATAGGCCGCATCCATGCCGGGTTTGATCTGGATAAAGCTTATCTGCCACGCCGAACCGTTATGATAAGGACGCTTGACCTGGGCCGAAATTGATATGCTCATCGATAACACCAGAGCGCCAATGACAATAGCAACTTTATTCATGTTCTTCATAGTAATTTTCGTCTCCCATTATTATTTTGATTGCAAAAGACCGATATCGCCTTTCACTTGGATAAGCGACAAGCTCCAACAAATGAAGTCATAAAAAGTGCAAAAAGTTACTTTTATATTGCGCGGAGCGGTATGACAATCGTAAATTCCTTCCCCCCCCAACAATATTCGGAATGCGGTATAATCGCCCCACATGACAAAAATAACGTTTTACGGCGGCGTTGGTTCCGTTACTGGATCGAAATATCTGCTTGAGCACAACGGCAAGAAGGTTTTGGTCGATTGTGGATTGTTCCAGGGCGAACGGGAACTACGAGAGCGTAACTGGCATGATCTGCCGTTCGATGTCGATTCGCTCGACGCGGTGCTTATCACGCACGCTCATATCGATCACACCGGATTTCTGCCGCGGCTGGTAAAGCTCGGGTATCGCGGACCCGTGTTCACCTCGCGGGCGACGGGTGACCTTTTAAAGATACTGCTGCCGGATTCGGGCCGTTTGCAGGAAGAGGACGCTGACTATCGAAACCGCCATCAATTGACAAGGCACACGCCCGCGTTGCCGCTTTATGACGAGAACGACGCTAAGGAAACGCTGAAACTGGTTCGGCCCGTGCCGAATAACGGTGTCGCGGTCGATGTGTGCGAGGATTTTCGGGCGAGCTTCTCAGTGGCGGGCCACATCATGGGAGCCAGCCTGGTTCTGGTTGAGATGGCAACGAGCGGGAGGGAACCAGCCTCGGGCCCCGCACCACCCGCTGACGCAGGTGGTTCTGCCAAAAGCGACGCGATCCGCTTTCTTTTCTCCGGCGATCTTGGCCATTACGATCAGCCGATTGTGAAAGATCCGGCCCCGCCGCCGGATTGCGATTATTTGATGGTCGAATCGACCTACGGAAATCGGCTGCACGGCGAGGTAGATTCCGAAACACAGATGGCGCGGATCATAAATGAGGCGGCGGAACGCGACGGGCCGATATTGATCCCGGCGTTTGCGGTCGGTCGTACCCAGGAAGTGCTTTATTTGATCCGGGAGCTAGAGGACGCGAAGCGAATACCTATCCTGCCGGTCATCGTCGATTCGCCAATGGCTGCTCAATCGACCCAGGTTTACAACCGTTGGCACGAAGAGCACGACGAAGAATACGCTTCGCTGTTGGCGCACAAGAGGCATCCGCTGCGGACCGCGTCGATGAGCACGGCGTCGAGTCGTGAGGAATCAAAACGCCTAAACGGAATGAAAGGGCCGCGAATAATTATCTCGGCATCCGGCATGTTGACCGGCGGCCGAGTGCTGCAT
>JABFSB010000527.1 GCA_013140875.1 Acidobacteriota bacterium | reverse complement strand
CCGACGGCCGATAAACCGCCGTGTCGCCGATCCCGTCGGCATCGAAATCACCGACCATCGGCTTGTCTCCCGCCGCTCCGAACTGGGTCGGAGTCAACGGCCCGGTCGCCGTCGATCTCGGATACCACGTGCTCGTCGATGGCCTGAACAATACAAGATCCGCCCTTCCATCGTTGTCCCTATCCGTCGGCACCGGCAAATCGCCATCCTGCCCCCAGCTATAGGTCGTAAAGGTAAGGTTCGAAGAATTCACCACAAACCACTGCCCCGTCGAAGGCCGAAACACCGCCACATCCGTCCGCCCATCACCATCATAATCCGCCGGCGCCATCCGATCGCCCACCACTCCCCAGGTAATACCCGTAAACCCCGCCGTGCTCTGCAACAGATACCAAATATTGTCGCTCGGCCGCCGCACGGAAAGATCCGCTCTGCCGTCGCCGTCATAGTCGAACAGCGTTGGCCGTACCGAGCCGCCTGTTTGGCCGCCGCCCCAGAAACCGCTGTTCAGACGAAAGTTACCACCGTTGTTTTCACCGACCACAGGCTGCCCGATCGTCCCGTCAGCCGTATATGTCCCGCCCGACGAACGGCCTCCACCTCCGGCGATGACGGATTTCTTAATGGCGAATTGGCCGCCTGATTGAGCAAAGACAATAGATGAAAGAACAAGAATAAATAAGACCGGAGACTTGAAACAAGATAAAATTTTTAATTTTTTTAACATAGCTTCCTCTGATCAGAACCAAGTCGCACCAACCGTTTGGGCCTGGTCAAACTGGTCGTTGCATTCATAAAGGCACTTTGCGTTTCCTCCCCACGGATTCCAGCAAATAAATGCGCAACCGCCACGGTCAGCGCACTTCGAATCGCACAGATTCTGGCATTTCTTTTGTCCTCCCATGAACCCACTGATTAGTCCGGGATCTTTGCTCATGATCCCCACCAGTTTGTCGTCGTCACCGACAACAAAAAGTGTGTTTAGAGAAACCTCGTCTAAGCGCCTGACCGCTTCTCCGACAGTAATGCCGACGGAAACTATCCAGGGAAGCTGCTTCAGAAATTTATCTTTCATATCAACAGTTATTCCGTGAAAAACTTCACTTCTTAAAATGTTTAGCTTTCGACTATTGGTTGCAGTTTTACTTTCAGTCATATATCTCCTTTTCTCCAATGATTATTTGCAGACTTCCGCTTGCGGATTGTTTTGGCAGACGAGTTTTCGCAAGCCTTCAATCAAGTTTTGCTGCTGCTGTAGTTGTTTTTGCTGTTGTTCGATTTGAACTTGCTGTTCTTTGACCGCCTGGATTGTGTAGAGCGGCAGCTTGGTATAGTTGACTGCCTTGTAACCCTTCTCGTCAGTTGTAACCAGATCGGGAAACAATTCTTCTACTTCCTGCGCGATCAGGCCGTAGGACTGCTTGGTGCCGAAATTCTGGTTTGCAAACTCGTCCGCTCGCCAGTAGTAATGAACGGGCCGAAGTTTGGAAAAATTGTTCAGGATGTTTCCGAACGGCTTTATGTCTTTCTTAAACCGCAGATCGGACGAGCAAACTCCGGCGATGACCGTACCGTCTCTGTCTTCGATACAGCCGTTTGTTCCCGTGCCGATGCGGACGTTGCCGCTGACATCAAGTTTCTGAACGGGCGAAGTGGTCCCGATGCCGACATTGCCGGTATTATCAATTTGCATACGGACTGATTCTGAGGTTGTGCCATTGGTGGTCGTAAGAAATCGTAAAGCTGAACCGTTGGACGTCGTATTCCAATTTTCAGACGCAATAAAGTGAATGCTCGCCCGTCCCTGCGTGGTAAACCCAGTGCCGTTGTATCCGTCCGCTTCGATTAGTAGCAGTGAATCGAGAGAAATTACTGCTGTCGGAACAGCCCGCGTTCCGCGTGATCTTCTGCCCGAAAAGCTGGCGACGTTCGTATTGACACCGAATTGGGTCAGTCTGAGATTTGGCGTGCCCGGGATGGCAATAGGATTCTCACGTTCGATGTCGAGAAATGCAGAGGGCATCGTTGTGCCGATTCCGACAAAAGTATCCGATGTCGCACCGTTCTTTCCGTTAACACTTCCCAACACGAGCGAGTCGTTTGATTCAACAAAAGCCCTGAAACCAATCGCCGTGGCGTTGGACATATTGTTTGAGCCGAGATTTGCATTTGAGCCGAAAAGGCTGTTATTACTGCCAGTCGTGTTCGCCGCGCCTGCCAAATTACCAAAAAAAGTATTTCGATTGCCATCCAGATTTGATGATCCCGCGCCCTGTCCGAAGAATGTGTTTGATGCGCCGGTCGTGTTCGCATTGCCCGCATTTACACCTCCGAAAAGATTACTTGTTCCGGCGTTGCTCAGAATACGATTGTTGCCGAGATTGAATTGCGTTGTCGCGTTCAAGATATTGCCGGACATCGTGCCGCCGGCTGTGCCGTTGCCGCTAACGTTGAAATTGCTCGTCGTCTGTTGCGTCGTCGAATTTTGAATATAATTCGTGCTGTTTGGCAAAGGATTTCTTGCGTCCGTCAAACGCGAATCGTTTGTTTGAACAAACTGATTTGCCGCCACGCCGCCAAGCTGAGTTGCGTTTGTCGCCGTTGTCGCATTCGTCGCATTGATTGCGTTCGTGGCATTGATGGCAAATGATGCCTGGTCTGCCGACGAACTCTTGAGAGCATAGGGCGTTGGCGTAATCTGCTGACGCGGCGTTAGCGATG
>JABFSB010000081.1 GCA_013140875.1 Acidobacteriota bacterium | reverse complement strand
GTATACCACAGAGCTAATACTGCAACATTTACGTATAAGCATGGAGAACCAAGAGTCAGGTTCCCTCGAAAAAAGATCATCTTATCAGAGGTCTGTTCAAACGAGAAGCTTGAAATTAGGCAAACTGTTCGATCAGACACACCGTGGGGACCAAAAGGCTGCCTTTCCCATCCGCGTCCTGCTGTGAACGTTGCCGACAGTTGAAAAGATGGCCCAGAATGAGTATTAGGCGTCGTCAAAAAACTACACTTTCTGCCACTCAGCGGCTACGTTAAAAAAAGAAATTTTCAGGTTAACCGATTATCCGAAAAATAGTGCTTTACATTTTGAAAATTATGCCTCATTATTCCCCCATTAAATTTTAGCGGTCTCCGCCTGAACGACATCTACAAAGAAATAAGTTGATCCATCTTCTCTTTCACTGGGATACTTATGTTTGTGCTCTCACACAGTAGACTTGAATGGTTGCCTCGGCGTCAGGATGGACCTCCGCAGAGCGTTTCGCAGCGGCACTTCTTTAGTAACAACCAGACCTTATCATCATCTGTAATATCTTCGGTCAAGAACCCTTCTCTTGCATAAGACCGGAGGTTTTTTTGTTTGTGAAAATAGGAGCCTTATGGCTAAGAAAAAACTTCGTAAACCAGATTCGAACGTTGCCGGCGCAACCATCTCGGCAAAAAGCGGTAGGCGAGCACTCGTAAAGGTTGTGCTTATCGTCGGAGTGTTGCTGGCATCGCTAGTAGGATTTGCCGCAATGGCAACCCGTCGTGACACGGCTGAGTCTGCTGCCAGCGGACGACGGACTTCGGCGCCCCCGCCTACTCCGCAATATTCCGCAAACGCTCCGGCCAAGGAATACGTCTACGCCGGTAGCAAGCTGCTTGCTGTATCCGAGCCTGTTCAACCTGCACCGAACGATCTTGCCGTATGGCGGCTTTCGACCGGCACTTGGTATGTGGTCGGTGATGTTATCACAACCCAGACTTGGGGAGTCTCCACAGACAAACCGGCCCCGGGCGATTTTGACGGGGACAACAAGACGGATTTTTGTGTGTTCAGGCCAAGCGAAGGCAACTGGTACATCATCGAATCCGGTACATCTGTATTTACTACACTGGCCTTTGGGCAGAACGGAGATATTCCTGTCCCTGCTGACTTCGATGGTGACAGCCGGACGGACCTTGCGGTCTATCGTCCAGGTACACAGAACTGGTGGATAAAGCATATCGCATCGGGCGTGATCGTAAATCGTCAATACGGCAACAGCACGGACAAGCCGATACCAAGCGATTTTGATGGCGATGGCAAGGCTGACATGGCTCTTTGGCGGAACAGCGACGCTACTTGGTACGTCTGGCAGAGCAGCACCAATACCGGTGGCGGTTTTCAATGGGGAGCGACAGATGACACTCCCGTTCCTGGCGACTATGACGGCGATCTGAAGACAGATTACGCGGTTTGGAAAGCCGACAACACTTGGAGCATTCGATACAGTTCGAATGGAACGTCTGGCACGTTGAGCGCGTGGGGGTACGAATCCTCTGACATAGCTGTGCAAGGCGACTACGACAGCGATGGCAAAACGGACCGTGCAGTCTGGCGACCATCTACCGGGTATTGGTACATCGTAAAGTCAAGCAACGGAAACATTCGCTCTCAACCATGGGGTGAGAACGGCGATATTCCTGTTCCGGCTCCGTATCGCCGATAACCACCGTCCCTAGATCAAAATCACTTTTTGTCTTTGGCATCCATTGTTGGAGAAAACAGATATGAACCGCTTCCGCAAAACCGTTGAATCGATCACGACAAAAGAATTGCAAATGGTGTTCCGTAGAAAAATCAGCGCGATCGTTGTCTTGATCGCGGTAATGATGCCAACAGCCACCCCTATTCCAATTTGGGCTTACGATTTGAATTTGCCTCCAATGGTCGATGATGGGTTGCAGTTAACCTCGCAGGGAAAGTCTCTCCAAAGCTCAATTGGTGATTTCCTTTCGACACTAACGACCAGTCCTGCAATGTTTCTAACCACATCCGGCAATGAAAAGAACGGTAAGGAAACCGCAAATTCTGTGGCAGCGTTGGAAAAGAGCGTGACCGAAATAAGAACGGAACTGTTTGAAGGAAACGAGGTAGAGATTGGACAGAAGGTTTCGCTTGGTGCAAGACCAGTAGATAAAAAAGGCAAAATCATCAACGGTATCGCCGCTAAGTGGAGTTGTACAGATTCGAAGGTACTTCGAATTTTGAATGATTCGGAGGCAGTCGCAATTGCCGAGGGGGACGCCAGGCTTATCGTTCGTGCAGGGAACGTTACACGGGAAGTAAAAATTAAAGTAAATAGAGGGACAAGAAACAGCTCCAAACCGGGATTACTTATGCCTGATCCGCCGGAACAGCCGGTCATTACTGAACATCAGATCGAAAATCTCGTAACGCCCGAAAATAACCTCGGCAACCCCATAGGACAGACGGAAATGGGTTCGCCCTCAGCGGCGGCAGCTTTGAGAACGCGCGAACGGTTTGGAAGCTCGAATTTCAGTTTCTCTATTCCGGCTGCGTCGCTGCCCGGTCGTGGAATCGACGCGTCGGTCGGCATTACATATAACAGTCGAATATGGAACAAGTCATCGTCAGGTGGTATGGATTTCTACACTTTTAACACGGATGGCAGTTGGTTGGCTCCCGGTTTTGAGATGGGATACGGTGAGTTGAC
>JABFSB010000098.1 GCA_013140875.1 Acidobacteriota bacterium | reverse complement strand
GTACCGAGTTTATGATCTGCGATGTCTCATCGCGCGAAAGTATCGACAAAAGACCCGTGGAAAGCATGTTTTTGAGTTTTTCCTCGGATTCGGAATGCAGCGTTTGCATGATCGCGTCGATGCTGTGCGGACGCAGTTTTTCGAGCGTCCCGGTCAGATAGGCCGAGATAGACGAGCGCATTTCGTCGCCGCGAAGAACCGAGAGCACAGATTTAACGATCTGTGCCTTTAGTCTTCCCAATTGTTCGGGAGCGACCGTGCCGACAAGATCAGGGAGCGGACGCGCCAGGGCGTCATCGATGCTTGTGTCGATAAAATTGCGTGCCTCCTCGGCAAAGAAATCGCCCTTGAGCGTTTCTTCGATCCGTTTTGGAAGGCTTTCGTTGACCAGGTCGTCGACCTCGCCGATCAAGTTCTCACGGGAAACGAAGATCTTTTTAAAGAATGGCAGCCCTTCGTAATAGTCGTGCACCTCGTGCTTGATCAAAGCTCCTATCTGGTTGCGGGTCTTTTCAGCGGCGGCCAATTCGGTCAGCCTGTGGACGACCGGCTCGATCTGCTCGCCGGCTTTCTCTTTTAATAAGGCAACGGCGTCCTCGGTGAACAGCGATCCCAGCGGCGTTTCGGTATTGGCAAGGTCGTCGACGCGACGGCCGATGAATTCGCGGACTTTTTCTTCCAGGGTAGGCGAGTTTACGGCCGATTCGATCCGGTCTTCGAAAAAGCCGACGATCTTCTGAAAAGCGTCGTCATCAACTACCTCAGAGACGCGTTTCGAGAGAAATTCGTCGACCCGGCGCGTCACAAAACCGCGGATCGTCTCAAGCGACTCTTCGCTCTTCAAAACATCTTCGATGTGTCGCGCGATCTTAAGCTGCAGCGATGTGATCGCATCCAGTACCGGTGCCCGAAGATTTGCCGGCAAAGCGTCTATAAGCGACGGATAATCGCGTGAAGCCAGTTCGTCCGTGTAGGATTCGACCACGCCTCGAATCTTTTTTCGAAGAAAGTCTTTGCCGAGAAGCTCCTCCATTATCGTTTCCTGCGAAACGAGCTCTTCGCCGACCGCTTTGCCGATCGCATTGGCAAGCCGGTCACGGTGGCGTGGGATCATGCCCTGAGGGAAAAGAGTTATCCCTAAAATCCTAAAAGGTTTGCGCGGCCGAAAAAGCATTCGCACCGCAAGCCACGCACCGGCGTAACCGTGAACCGTGGCGAAGAGGATCAAAAGCGATATCTGGACCCAGAGATTCCTAAAGAAGGGTGAGAGAGTGTTGGCAATGTCGTTGAGAAAATCCATTCAGTTCCCTTTTCAGATCCGCTCGTCTTCTTCATCTTATTCCGTGGCCATGGCTTTCGCACCACCGTATTTGATGAAGAAAAGGATTAAGAACGAAAAGAAAATTAGGCAACGGGCAAGGCGGTTCTCTAAAAAATCTGAAATCCTTTCGACCGCAGGCAGAAATCGGAAAAATCTTTAAGCCATTCATAGCTGACGCTGTAATTCTTCCACTGCTCGTCGTCGTCCTTAAAAAGTGTCATATCGTCGGGTTGATCGGTGATCGAACCATCGGCGTAAATGCGCTTATCGGGTTGGAGCCTTGGCAGGATTTCATCGCGGATCTTTTCGCCGATAAAATGGGCATCTTCGATATCGACCTTGACGCCTGTTCCGTTATACGCCATTTGGCGAAGCTTTCCTTCACTGAAAAAATTAAAACCCTTGATCAGCTCAAGCGCCGCTTTCCAATTCCATACGTTGGCGTTGAATTCGAAGTTCTCCGAACCCATGTCGTGCAATGTGAAGCTCATAATTAAAAAGGTGTGACAAATTCGCGCCAGCCGCAAATCGCGGACAAACTAAAATTTGTTCGACTTAAAAATGCTAAACGCGCTGCATACGGCAAGTCAATAAATGCGGCGAAGTTTCATTTCGCCGGACCGATAGTTATAATTTGGCTTTCCGTCATAATGAAGCAAGAAATACCGTTTCGAATAGTGGTTGCTGATCCCCTCGCGGGCGTTTTTATGAAGGTGCAGAAGGGAAAAGACGCCTATTTGGCGCCTACCGCGACGAGCAGCAGAACCATCACTTTCGATTTTTCATTGATGGTCGATCTGGAGGGTGACATACCTAATTTTCTCGGGCCCTTTTCGCAGGGGCCTAAGACCTCGCGATTTATTTATGTAAACTCCGGCACCTATGCCGGGCAAGGGAATACACTTTGGGCGAGGCGGGCAAAACTGTCGCTAATGTCGATATCAAAAGAAAAGGTCGAAGCGGTTCTGGCGTCAACCGGAGCGAGGCTTGAGACGACGATACAGGGTATCGGCCGCGACGGAGGGCCGGTCTGCGCAAGCGTCAAAGGCGTGGAATGGAAAGTGGCGGGCCAATGAACACAGCAAAATATCTGGCACGCATCGGCGCCGAGCCCGATCATCTTGAACCGAACAGCGAGACGCTGCGCTTTCTCCAGCGCAAACATCTGTTGACTGTCCCGTTCGAGAATCTCGATATCCACTGGAAACGTCCGATAGTGCTCAATACGGAGAAGTTTTATAAAAAGATTGTCGGTGAGAAACGCGGCGGGTTTTGTTACGAGCTGAACGGTTTGTTCAACGCACTGCTCATTTCGCTGGGATTTCAAACACGCCTGATCTCGGCCCGCGTTTTTAATGGAACTACGCACGGGCCGGAATACGACCACGCGGCAATTATCGTGACCATAGATG
>JABFSB010000293.1 GCA_013140875.1 Acidobacteriota bacterium | reverse complement strand
CCATCGCCCCGGCAAGTGAAATGTTCTGTCCCGTCAAAAGCTCCGGCCGACGGCGGACCACGATCATCGCCAAAGCCGCAACAAATGCCGTCACAAAAAGAAATGCGTTCAGCCCCCACGGCGTTTCGCGAAGCAAAACGTTGCCGAGAATGCCGATAATAAAAGACGCCTGAAGAATTTCAAGGCCGGTTTTTGTCCTTTGGTTCATATCGATGGTACCCGCGCGTTCGGCCGCATAACGTCGGCCAGTTCTATGTCGGGAAACGAGCCGCGTCCGAAAAACACGTGCTCCGCCAACTTTTTACCTATCCTTCCACGCAAAACCAGACAGCCGAGTTCAAGAAGCGCCTGATTCGTGCAAGCCGAAATTATCCGCCTCATCCAAAACCGCGATATAAACCGGGCACGAAAAACATCGCCCGAAAATTCGAGCATCGTCGCCGGATCATCGGTCGTCAGCCGTTTTTCGACCACCTTCGCGGCAAAGGCTGAAAGCCGCAGACAAGGGTCCAGGCCGCCGGCGGTCAGCGGGGAAACAGCTCCCGCGGCGTCGCCGATTAACAGGCCGTTTTCGTTGGCAATTCGTCGCAATACGCCTCCTACCGGAATGCGGCCGCCGCGTGTTTCAATCAACTCGGCATTTCGCGACCCTATGAAATTTCCCCACACCTTTTCCTTGAATTGCTTTAAGGCCTCGCGCGGCTTAAAGCCGGCCGGATAGCCGCCGACACCGATGTGGATATCCTCACCGTCATCCGCTATCCAGGCGAGATAACCGGGAGCCAATCGGGAATCGAGAAAACAGTGAAGACACGGCTCCGCGTTCGATCTTCTTACTCGGTAAACCTCTTCATATCCGACGATCCATTCCTTGTTCTCATCCAGACCGAGCGATCTTGCGACGGCCGAGGCGGCACCGTCCGCACCGATCAATACTTTTGCTGCGACATCAAAGGACCGACCCGTTCTCTCCAACTTAACGATGTTTTCGTGCCGATGTTTATCGACTGAAACAAAACGGGTCGAGTCGGAAAATTCGACGCCCTTGTCGATGCATTCACGCAAAAGCGAGCGGTACAGCACATCCATTTTGCCAACGCGAAACTCATCCTGTTTACTTTCAAGTGGCAATGCTCGCAAACAGGGAGAGTACAGAACCACGTTTCTGATCGGCTGTCCGAGTGTCCCGGCGGGAAAAGAAAAGTCTTCGAACGTTTTTCGAACAAAGATCCCGGTCGTATGAATTCCTTTGGTCAAATCGCTTTTACGATCGACCAGAAGAACGGTTCTTCCCTTTCCAGCGAGAAGTTTCGCGCACTGCAAACCAGCCAGCCCGGCACCGATTATGGTCACGTCAAACGCCGTCATATATTTAGTCGAACTGCCAGCGTCGTTCCTCAACCCTGTGCCCGGTCATATCCGCGTAAAGGGCCGCAATAATTTGCATCTTGAGCGCTCGAGGCTCCCCATCGCTTTCGACAAAACATTCGTTTGCAAGAACGTCGAAATTGACGAGTGGCGAAAGCAGCCTTAGCTTTCTCGCTTCGGCCGCCGCGACATTTTCGTCACCGAACTTTATGTTCTGAATGCTTCTGTTGATTTCGACGTTGATAACGAAAGGAATTGTAAAACTGAAAAGCGCAGCCAGGGTGGTCGCGTAAACAAGCGTGCGTCCAGGCAAAAGCGCCTTTGCCGACCGCACCGCCCGTACGCCGTTTCGCAGGTAAACTATTCCCGTGAGCAGCGGCGTGAAACCCAACGCACCGATCAAAACAATCAAACCCACGAGGCTAAGAGGCAGCATTACCAAACCGACCGCGAACGAAACCACGGAACCCAATATAAATAGACCGCCCATCAGCGAACTGATTGATTTCAGCCTGTCTCCCCAGATCAGCCATGCCATCATCGCCATGATCGACGTGAAGCTGAGCAGATACGCAAATGGTTTGTAGGCGCCATATGTCGCCGCTCCCAATGAGCTTCCCTTGAAGACAACCGGATCGAAGGCGAAACAGATAACCGGCAGAACGACGCCGAATGTCCAGTCGAATTTCTTCTGTGCCCGCGTCGACTCTGCCTGAAATTGGCGTCGCCAAAAACTCTTTTCCACGGTCGGCTCGTCTGCGGTTTCGTTCAGGTTTAGTTTTTGCATATCTTTAGTTTTATTTGACGCCCGCAAGCGCGTTTTGTTCCGAAATATCGAAGTAATTTCGCTTGTGCAGGATGCTGTCCTCATCGCCGATCAAAACCGCTTCGATGGCGTGGTCGATTCCGTAGCCTTCTTTGATGTCGAGCCGCGGCTCTTTTACACCAGCGGGCAGGTCGAAGACGATCTGTTTTTCGAACCTTTCATCGGGCGATATCTGTTTTTCAAAAGGCGGTTGGTCGCCAATTTGATCTTCCGCCAACATATCTCTAGCGTACGGTTGATTAATGGCGTCGACAACGTGGGCATCCACAGTAATAAGGCCGAGTTTTGCCTTGCGTGCATCACTGAAAATCTTTACCTTGACGATGTAAAATTCGCCGTTCGCGGTTCTGTTTCCGATGGTTTTTGTTTTTTGTACGTCGCTAACCGCCGCATGCATGTGGCAGTCGAAATAAAAGCCGCAGTATTCTTTCGGCTCGTTCAGTGCAAGCGATGTTTCCCGGCTGAGCAGAGACGATCCGAAAAGCATTACCGCGGAGAAGGCGAACCACACCGCGACGCCGCCAAAAACGAAATTCCGCAGCCA
>JABFSB010000101.1 GCA_013140875.1 Acidobacteriota bacterium | reverse complement strand
CTCCGCCGTTTATCACCGTTCCCGAAGGGGCGGTCGTTATCGAACTGGTGTGACAGGTTGCACACCCGACCTGCCGGAATAGAGATTCGCCCGACCTCACCGTCGCATTTATCGGGCCGCGATCCGGCACTTTTGTCGACCTGATGAAATTAGCAAATGCGACAAGATCGACGCCGTCGTCCTCCGGATCGGCGACCGTATCGTACCGGCTTACATCGCGCCCGCCTGACGTATTTTCTTCGGGCAAAAACGGCGAGGTAATTCCCATCTCGTTCAGATAGGCGTCCGCCGAAAACGATTCGAGACTGGCGTGTTGATTTTTCCATCCGAACCGGCCGAGTCGTGCATTGCCATTGCCCTCGAATACCGGAACCATCAGCGCCGTTCCGCGCATATTTTGCGGCTGACGGTCGCGTATGCCCATCAGCGTTTCGTTGGCGATCGCCTCGACAAAGCCGTCGCCTAAGGTATTTGTCGAAATGCGGAAAGTTCGAATATCGTCGCCGAACGCCACGCGCTCAACGATATTGGCATGCGTCGCCCGAGATTGAACGAGCGACCCGCCGAGCGATTCAAAAAATATGCCGCCGTCGGTTCGGCCCGTTCGGTGCTCGGCAATCTGGCTGGCTCCGCCCGTGACGACATTCTGATGGCATTCGCGGCAGCTCTGCGCGTTGTATGTCGGCCCGAGTCCGTCTTCGATCGTCTCGAATTCCTCAAAAATAAATCGATTATCGTTGAACGAACGCAGGGCGACGACATTTTCGTCATTTATCGTATCGAACGGCGGCCCTTGTTCGTTGAACCCATTGGTCAGATTGTCAAAGCCCGCGGGTGCTTCGGTCGGATCGTCGCGGCCCTGATTATTGATCGCATCCGGGTTTCGGCCGTCTTCAACATCCATCCGTCCGCTATGCCGAAATCTGGCTTGACGGACGCTGTCGTCATGTTGCCCGGCCGTGGGTGTTTCCTGGCTCTTAACACCGTTTTGGAAAGTTACTGAAAGCACGCCGGCGAAGACAAAGATCGACAAGATCGCACACTTCAAGATTCTCATACCTGCTTCTTTTGATATGACTATTAGCCTGTGGGCCTGTTTAGGCTGTCGGGGAAAGATATTTTTACCGCGGGGTACCAAGCATTAGATCAGCAGCCCGCGGATCGTGTCTACACAGTTCTTGCCATCAGGTGGGTTGAAGTTCGGCGCGATATTCTGACGGCGTCATGCCGATTTGCTGGCGAAAGATATAGGTAAATCTGCTCGGGCTGCTAAAGCCGACGGCGAACGAGATCGCCAGGACGGTCAGATCCGTTTCACGCAGCATTCGCTTTGCCCTCTCTAGCCGTTCGCGGACGATAAACTGGTGCGGCGCAAAGCCGGTCGCTTGTTTGAAGTTATGCGAAAACCGGTAACGGCTCAGGCCCGCGACCTCCGCAAGCGTGTCGAGGCGAAGTTCCTCGGCCAGATTCTCCTGGATATAATCGATCACAAGCCGCAAGCTAAGCGGCGTCATTCCGCCCGTTTGTTTTTCACTACTTCTTTCGTCGTCCGCGGAGTCCGCGGAACATTGGCACAAACCGGATTCGCTTCGTTCTCGTATTTCATTTTTCATACTCTGTCAGCCAACACACACTCCTTACTTTCATTCACGCCGTCGCGGCAAAATGGAATCCGAGTTTTGTTATGGGCACGTAAATTTTTGTTAAGGGTTTGTAAACCTAAAAATCAGGCTGGCCGGGATGCTTGCCGGACGGGCGTGTGCTTTTCGTTTTTTCTCCCTTTACCTGTATAATTCGAAAGTTTGTGAAGCAGGTTCAGGAGAGGGCAACCTCGTGTTCGTTCGTCGAATCATAGGTTGAGTACTTTTCCGACATATAAATACCGCCTGTTTCTGGGCCGATCTGGCTGGTTTAACTATAAGATTTTGCGGTACTTAAAGAACCCGAGGTGGTATCAGGGTTCGCAATAACAGCTATCATAACCGCGGCATAAGGGACAAATCATTTTATGTTCAAATTCAGCGCATTCGGGCTTGTACTCGCGGCATTCGCCTTTGTGGCGGCCCCGGTGCAGGCAAAAGTTGGTACCAATGCGAATGAAATCTCCTCCTCAGTTCAGCAGCAAATAGTTGAAAACGTTGACATTCAGGGCAACCGTCGTCTTCGGGACGACGACCTGTTGTATTACATCAAGACACGTTCGGGCGATGTTTACGATCCGGCGGCGTTGGAGCGCGATCTAAAGGAGCTTCTTTCTCTGAACTTCTTCGATAAGACCGCGACCCGCGTGATCACGACCGAAGGTGTGCGCGGCGGCGTCAACGTCATCTTCGAGGTGCGCGAATGGCCAATCATCCGCGATCTTCAATTCACGGGTTCGAAGGCCATCACCGAATCGGACATTCTAAAGAAGTTTCGCGAAGAGCGCGTCGGCATTTCGAAGGAATCGATCTACGATCCAGTGAAGGCGCGAGGTGGCACGCGCGTGCTTCGGGAGCTTTTGGCCGGCAAGGGATATCCGAACGCCAAAGTTACGGTAAAGGAAGAAGAAGTTTCTGCGACCTCGATCGCGCTCACGTTCGAGATTGAACAAGGCAATCGCTCACGCATCATCGACATTGAATTCGACGGAAATGAGAAGTTCAGCGATGGCGAACTTCGAGGTGCATTGACGCTTGTAAAAGAAACGGGGCTGATATCGAGGTTTAAGGGACAGGACATTCTCGACTTGCGCAAACTGCAGTACGATCTGCAAAAGAACGTACGTGCATATATGTGGTCGAAGGGCTATTTCCAGGCCCGAATCGGTGAGCCTGAGGTCGTCGGGCTCGGCGTAAAGCGGACGGATTTTATTCCGCTGATCGACCTGCCGCTGCCACTAATATCGTCGAAGGATGACACGCTGAAGATCGTTATCCCTGTGACCGAAGGCAAGATCTCGCGCGTCGGTGCCCTAAAAGTAGAAGGCAACTCGATCTTTTCGGAACAGCAGATACTCGCCATCGTCGGGTTGAAAACAGGCGAGATCGCCGATGGAAAACGGCTGCAGGATGCGGTGTATGAAGATCTGAAAAAGTATTACGGTTCGCAGGGTTTCGTAAACTATGTTGCCGAGTTCGAGCCGGATTTCAAGGACAGCCCAACCAACCCGAATGAGTCGGTTGTCGATATTACGATCAAGATCGACGAAGGAAAACAATTTACCTTGCGGCGGTTGGAATTTACCGGCAACACTTTTACCCGTGACCGCGTTATGCGGCGCGAGTTTCTCCTTAACGAGGGCGATATCTATAACTCGCGATACCTTGAGATATCGGTCGCCCGCCTGAATCAAACCCAGTATTTTGATCCGATCGACAAGGACCAGGACGTCGAAATAAGGACCGATGACGAACAGGGTGATGTCGACCTTTTGGTGAAAATCAAAGAAAAGGGCCGCCAGCAGATCTCGTTCAACGGCGGCGTTTCCGGCATCGGCGGATCGTTCTTCGGCCTTGAATATTCGACGAACAACCTTGCGGGCCGCGGCGAGATCCTTTCCTTCTCGCTCGGTGCCGGTAACCGGCAGCAGAGTTTGCAGGTCAGTTATCAGGAACCTTATTTTCGCGATCGCCCAATATCCGTCGGTTTTTCGCTGTTCGCTTCGCGTTACAAGTTTTTCGGTGAAGGCACGTTTCTGACCCAGAACACCGACGTTTTGAACGACCTTTTCAACCCGTTGGGGCAGATCGTCACGGATTCGAGCAATCTGTTTACCCAGACGACCTATGGCGGAACGCTTTTCGCGACGGCGCCGCTGTCCGAACTTGCTTTCAAAAAGCGGGCGTTTACACAATTTTCGCGTGTCGGCCTGACGTATCAGTTTTCGGCCACGACGATCCAGGACCCGGCGGTCAATGCTTCGGCCGATCCGTCGCAACGCATTCCGGTCATCTACGCACAGCCGAACATCATCACCAGCCGTATTTCAGGCCAGTTCGTCTATGATACGCGTCAACCGTCGGCGAATGGCATCGACACTTTGAGCGGAACGCAGTTCTCGGCTTCGATCGCCCTCGCGGGGCTTGGCGGCGATGTTCGGACCTATCAACCGAATATCACTTTCTCAAAGTTCATGCCCGTGCGGCGGCGTAAATCGAAGAATCCGGAAGTTTTCGCATTTCGCATCCAGGCCGGTACGATCGGTGCTTTCGCGTTGACCGACACGGTGCGAAACGCAAATTCGATCTCGTTCGTCGGCGGTGTTCCCGCATACGAAAGATATTTTCTCGGGAGCGAGAACGATATTCGCGGCTACAACTCACGCAGTATCGGGCCGATCGCCCCATTCGATACGTATGTGACGAGCAGAAATGTCGTTTTGGCATCCAATGCGGCGGGCACTACCGTTCCGTATAACGGATTTATCAATCCGGCAACCGGCCAGCCCGATCCGACAAGGGCCCAGGAAATAGCCAACGCAATAGGTCTGGTCACGGGTCCGGATGGAGCGAACCCGGCATTATTTTCACGCAATTACCGCTTCATCGGCGGCGATACGCAGATACTCGGCAATTTCGAATACCGCATCCCGATCTTCGGCCCGGCCACGATGGCAGTTTTTGCCGATGTCGGCAGTGTATTCAACCTTCGCAAATCGGGCACGCAGCGGATCAACACCGAATTCCTCCCGGACGAGCAATTGCTCGGTGCGGGACGGCTTACAGCTCTTGGGCTGATCAATACTCCGGTGCTCGAAAGCAGTTTCGGCAGCATTCTCTATTATCAGGGCCGTGTGATGACCAAGACTGACTTTATTAACGAATTCTGCCGCGGCAACCGTTTTGGCTGTCCGACATCGCTTTCACCGGAAGTCCAACAGCTTTATGTCCGCGGCGAGGTCCAGCAAAATTCGCTGCTCCGCGTCGACGACAGCTCATTCGGCAAACTCGGCGACTTTAAGGCCAGTGTCGGCCTGGAGCTGCGGGTACAGGTCCCGGTCGTTAACGTTCCGTTCCGGTTGATCTATTACTATAATCCGAATGCCAAGCTCGGTTTCACCCAGGAACTGCCGGGTATTTTCCTTCCCGGAAAACGAAATGGATTCAGGTTCACGGTCGGTCGCACATTCTAGATCGGCTTATAATCACACTGGTTTTTTGCGAATAAGGGGCGGCAAGGGAGATCGAATTTAATGAAGAAAAATTTGTTGCGCCTTATTGTCGTTGTGTCGGCAATTTCCGGTTTTGTTTTCGCTGCACATGCCCAGGTTCCGGTCGCGGTGCCGACCAAAGTCGGTTGGATCGATACGAATGCGTTCAGCGACGCGAAGGTTGGGATCACAAAGTATGTCGCGGGGCTTAAGACGATCGAAGATACGATGAAACCGCAGCTTGCCGAGCTGCAGGGTCTTCAAACCCGGCTCGCCGCGATAATCGCGGACGTTAATAAGCTCCAGGCCGCAAACCCTGTGAATCAGGCCGAACTGGCCGCCAAACAGCTTGACGGAGCAAAGATCGAACGCGAATTCGAGTTCAAAAAGAAAGAGTATGAGGCCGATGTAACGCGCAAGCGGAACGAGGTGATCGGGCCTATAACTGCTGACATCATGAAGGTCCTGCAGGACTTCGCGAAGCAGAAAGGTTATGCCACTATGTTCGATATCGGCTCACTGGCTCAAACCAATTCGCTTCTGTTTCTGGACCCGCTGGCCGATACGACGAAGGACTTTATCACCTTTTACAACTCGCGGGCTGCGGCACCGCCTAAATAGACTCTCAAAAGTGTAAAAATTGACATTTAAGGGTCAAATAACATAATATTCCTGTCTTTCGCGTTTAGTTTGAGTTAGACAGGCAACAATTTAACAAGAAATAGTTTCAAATACACAGCAGTCCGCATCACGCAATCATTGCTCAGCAAGATTTAAGGAGTTTTAGATAAGATGAAGAGATTTACTTTTATAGCCGTTTGCTTCGCCCTTTCGATGGCATTTGCAGTTTCGGCGTCCGCACAGGTTCCTGCGGCAACGACCACAGGCCCGGGTAAGATCGGGTTGGTCAACGTCAATGCATTCAGCGATGAAAAGGCCGGGATTGCGAAGTTCCGCACGGCTTTGGCTAGTTTGGACGCGGAGTTCAAGCCCGCCGCTGACCAGCTTAATACCAAGAGGGCGAGATATCAGACGCTCGCCGGCGAAATTCAAAAATTGCAGCAGCCCGCACCCACAGGCGTTCCGGCAGCGAACAATCAGGCGACGCTGTCAGCAAAGGTGGAGGAAGCCCAGAATCTCGAAATTGAGATTAAACGTTTGCAGGAGGATCTTAAGAACAAGTCTGACCGTCGGTCTCAGCAGGTCGTTGGCCCGGTTTATGCGGATATAGTTAAGAGCCTTAGCGATTTCGCCAAGCAAAAGGGTTATGCGATGATCTTAGATGGCGCCAAGCTTGAAGAAGCGGGTATCCTGATTGGCTTTGACGACAAGTACGACGTGACGAAAGAGTTCATCGCGTTTTACAACGCTCGTCCGGCGGGTACCGCAACGACCGCTACGCCTAAGTAGTACAGTTTTGTCAGGATAACGAAATAAGTCAGCAGCCGATCGAAGTCTGAACTTTAGGCCGGCTCCTGACTTTTACTTTATGGCTGCCTCGCAAATCATCTACGATTCGGTCGCGATTCAGAAGATCCTGCCGCACAGATATCCATTTCTGCTTGTAGATAAGATAATCGAGCTCGAGCCGCGCGTTCGCATCGTCGGCATAAAACAAGTGACGGCGAACGAGCATTTCTTTACCGGGCACTTTCCGGGTGCGCCGGTCATGCCGGGCGTTCTGCAGATCGAAGCCTTGGCGCAGGTCGGGGCGATCCTTGCCCTTCGCGAGTTTGAGGACCGCGACGAAAAAATACCTTTCTTTAGCGGGATCGAGAATGCGCGATTTCGGCGGCCGGTGGTCCCGGGCGATACGCTCGTTCTCGAAGTGACCGCGCTTCGCATCGGCAGCAAGGTCCAGAAAATGAAGGGCGTGGCAATGGTCGATGGCAAGGTCACGGCCGAAGCCGAGATAATGAGCGTAATCGCCGATCGGCCGTCCAATCTCTAAAACCTTCAAGCTTCTATGGCCGCCTTCATACACGAAACAGCTTTGGTTTCTCCTCATGCAAGCCTCGGCGGCGATTGTTACATCGGGCCGTTCTCTACCGTCGGCGATCAGGTAACGCTCGGTGACGGCGTTCGGCTTGAATCGCACGTGGTCGTCGACGGCCAAACGTCGATCGGCGAAGGCACGCATATTTTTCCATTTGTTTCGATCGGTCTTGCCCCTCAGGACCTTAAGTATTCGGGCGAACCGACCTCGACCGAGATCGGCAAACGAAACCAGATACGTGAATTCGTAACTATCCATCGCGGAACGGCGGGCGGCGGCGGCGTGACACGGATCGGCGACGACAATCTGTTAATGGCACAGGCGCACGTGGCGCACGATTGCCAGCTTGGCAGCAGCATAATAATGGCAAATGCCGCAACGCTGGCCGGACACGTCGAGATTGCCGATAAAGCCAACGTCGGCGCCTACTCCGGCGTCCATCAATTTTGCCGGGTCGGTCTGGAGGCTTTTATCGGCGGATATTCGGTGGTCGTAAAAGATGCTCCGCCGTTTGCGGTCATTCAGGGAAATCACGCGAAATGCTACGGGCTGAATCGCATCGGAATGAAGCGTCGAGGCTATTCGCCCGATACGATTCAAAAACTAAACCACGCTTACCATTTGTTATTGTCTGCAAAACTAAACACAACCCAGGCCGTCGAAAAAATACGCGAAGAAATTAAGAACTGCAGCGAGGTCGATCTGCTCGTCGAGTTCATCGTTTCTTCGAAACGCGGTGTGGTGAAGTGAATATTGACCAACATAAAGGAGCGGGGCAAGCCACCCTTCCAGACCTGCGAATTGATGGCCTTGAACTCTAACTGCCAACGTCACAAATATTCAACTTCCGGTTCCTATTCAACACAAACAGGTTCGCAGGTCGGGAAGGCGGGCTTGCCCCCGCTCTTACGGTTTGATTCGTGAGACCAACTTATTATCGTTCCTAACTCGTCCCGCGTGGTTGATGCCGCCGCTGCAGCACCTCGGTAATTTCATCTAAGGATGTGTTCTTCGCGTTCAGCAGGACAATAAGATGAAATAAAAGATCGGCCGCCTCGTTCTTGAATGCTTCCTGATCTTCATCTTTTGCGGAGATGACGGTTTCTACGGCCTCTTCGCCGACTTTCTGAGCGATCTTATTCAAACCTTTCGCAAAAAGCTTTGCAACGTACGAATCTTCTGGCCGGGCGGAACGGCGATCTTCGATCGTTGCTTCCAGCTCAGAGAGAAAATCGAGCTTATCGCCAAGGTTGCTTTCGCCAAAGCACGTCTCCGCTCCCGTGTGACAAACCGGCCCGTCCGGCTTGGCTTTTAGCAGAAGTGTGTCTTCGTCGCAGTCTGATGTAATCGAAACCACATCAAGAAAATTTCCGCTCGTCTCACCCTTTGTCCAAAGCCGTTTTTTCGTTCGCGAATAAAACGTAACGCGCCCCGACACTTCGGTCTTCAATAATGCCTCGGCATTCATAAACCCGAGCATCAGCACGCGGCGGGTTTCTACATCCTGCACCACAACGGGGCCTAAACCGTCGGTATATTTTTCA
>JABFSB010000473.1 GCA_013140875.1 Acidobacteriota bacterium | reverse complement strand
CGTAAACCCGGCGGTCAATCTTTTGCCTCAAAAGGCAAAAGACGACGACGAGGATTGGGACAGCGATACATCGCAGAACCGGAATTCGGACAAGCTTAAAAAGGATATAGAAAAGTCGATCAAGGACTCACAGGTCGCCGCGGCCGAAGGCCTGAAGATCGCTCAGGAAGAGCTTGCACGAATTGCTCCCGAGATAGAGAAGATCAAGCTCGAGAGTTTGGAAAAGATCGACCAGGCCAAAATCGAACGCAGCGTCGAGGAAGGCCTTCGTGCACAAAAAGAGGCTCTCGTCCGTCTTCGTAACGCAAACTGGACGGGACGCGGCACGTTTATCGAAAAAAAGACCAACTCGTTTCAGGTTAAAGGAACACCGAAAGTGACCATTGAGGCAAAAGGCGGCTCGGTCAGGGTTCGCGGCTGGGACCGCAACGAGGTCAAGTACGTTCTGACGGAAGTTGAAGGCCGCCGCGGCAGTGTGCCAGTTTCCGTTTCCGAAACCGCTACCGATACGACGGTGAATCTTCGATTAGTTAATAACGCCGCGCCGTCGCGTGATATTTATTTTGATGGTGATAACGATTCGGTAAGGCTGGAAGTTTTCGTTCCAAAGCGTGCCAATCTCAAGGTTATCTCGAACGGTGAGATCAGGGTCGACGGCGTGTCGGGTGACGTCGAGGTAAGCGGCGTCGATGAGTCGATCGACATAAGGAACGTCGATGGAAAGCTGCGGCTTAATGCCAGCGACGCTCAGGTCCGCGTGATCGGCTTCAACGGCGAGGTCGATTCAAAAACGTGCAGCGGCAACGTTTTTCTCGAAGGAACATTTTCGCGCATTACCGGTAATACCGAGGGCGGAAGTTTCGTTTTGACCGTCCCGGAAAAATACGATGCCGACGTGACCGCCGATGTCGATGCGATCACGGTCGAGAATCTGGATGCTCCTAAAGTGGTCAAGGAAGGCCAATGGCGATTTGGAAGCGGAGGTCCGAAGTACGATTTCAAGGTCGCCGACGGGGAATTGAGATTTCGTAACGCCAACACTCTAACCAGCACTCAATAAACCCGGGTCGAAAAGTTTGTTCTCGTCTTGGTGCAATTACTGATACGTTTTAGTCAACGTCTGAAGTAAAGCCCTTATAAATAAACTGGTGTAGTGATGAAAAAGATCTGGAAAACGATCGTGGCGGCTGTCATATGTTCGGTCATCGCAAACTCAGGCTTCGCCCAGGAGCCCTTTGCCGAAAAGAAAGACCCGGTCGCGGTCGAAGTAAAAGAAGTAAAAAAAGAAGAGCCGAAAAAAGGAAAAATCGAGGTTCCGGCTGAGAAAGCCAAACCTCAGAATGTCCCTATAATCGCCCAGGCGATAACCATCGATGGACGGCCGGACGAAGAGATTTGGCAAACCGCAAAAGTCCTGAAGGATTTTTATCAAACCTATCCCGGTGACAATACAACCGCGTCCAAACCTACCGAGGTGCTTCTCATGTACGACGAGAAGAACCTGTACATCGCGTTTAAATGCTGGGACGAAAGAGACAAGATCCGTGCGACCGTTGCCAAACGCGACAATGTTTTCGGCGAGGATAATGTCCGTATCTGGCTGGACACCTATAACGATCAGCGACGGGCTTATGTTCTCGGATTCAATCCGTTCGGAATCCAGCAGGACGGCATTTTTACCGAAGGGCAAGGCGCCGATTTTTCCGTTGACATCGTCATGGAGTCGAAAGGTGTAATAGAAGATTGGGGTTGGTCGGTCGAGGTGAAAATACCGTTCAAGTCGCTGCGTTACGCCGCCGGTAAAGGCAAACTCTGGGGTTTCAACGCCGCCCGCAACATCGATCGTTTAAATGACGAATTCGACCAGTGGCTGCCCGATGACCGCAACGTTTCCGGCTTTCTGATCAAACACGGCAAGCTGACCGGTCTGGACGGCATCAAGTACGAAAAAACGCTCGAGATCGTGCCGAGCATAACCCTCAGCGAAACCGGCCGCCGCACGCGAGTTTTTCCGACGACGGCCGCTAACCCCGATCGGTTTGTGAACGGCCCGCTAAAACAGGACATCGGCGTGACGGTTAAATATTCGCTCTCGCCCAACATTACGATCGACGCCGCGTATAATCCGGATTTTGCCGAGATCGAGGCGGATGCTCCGGTCGTTACGGCAAACCAGCGCTTTCCGATATTCTTTGAAGAGAAGCGGCCGTTCTTCCTCGAGGGTGCGGATATCTTTCAGTCTCCGCTCCGCGTTTTCAATTCTCGTTCGATCGTCGACCCCGACCTGGCCGCGAAGATCACGGGTAAGACCGGCAAAACCTCGTTCGGCTTTCTTGCCGCACTCGACAAAGCTCCCGGAAATTACAGCGAGGACGAACGCAACAATTCCGGTTTTCGACCCGCAATTTCGGAGTTTCTCGACGAAAAAGCCATTTTCGGGATTTTGCGAGTAAAACGCGATATCGGAAAAGAAAATGATCTCGGCATTTTCGCGACATACCGAAGCTTTGTCGAACAAAAGAATCTTCTCGCGGGTGTCGACGGCAGGTTTAAATTTACACCGAGGATGACCGCCCAGTTTCAAGTTGTCGGATCGAGTTCGAAGCGTTGCTTTTTCGATCCTGAATTTGAGCCGACCCTAAATACGAGCCAGGCACAACGGAATCGCTAAGTTTGCGGCACCGGAACGTTCGATTCCAACCTGAATCAAAACAACCCTAATCTTCTGAACGGTAATTCCAATAC
>JABFSB010000388.1 GCA_013140875.1 Acidobacteriota bacterium | reverse complement strand
CTTTAAGCAGGCCGAGTTTTTTCATGCCTTCGGTCAGAAGCTCGATGGAGTATTCCTGCCGGCCTTTTACGGTGTTGCCCGTCTTTGTGTATTCGATACATTTGAGCTGCACGTCAAGAACGACATCGTAAACTTCACGCTGCGGCTTGGTGTACTTTCCGTTTACCGGAAAGGTTCGCGTGATGTCGGCGGCGTAGCCCTGATATTCGGCCCCGGCGTCGATCAGCAGCAGATCACCGTCCTTTAGCTCACGATTATTCTCGACGTAATGCAGAATCGTCGCATTGTCGCCGCCGCCGATGATCGAGTTATACGCGACGCCGTTCGCCCCGTTCTCGCGCATATAGGCTTCGATCAGGGATTCGACCTGAAACTCGTTCATGCCGGGCCGAGTCTTTTTCATCGCCAGCACGTGCGCGTCGGCCGAGATCGTCGCCGCCCTCTGCATCAACTCGACCTCCTTGTCCGATTTGTGCAGCCGCATTTCGCCAAGGATGACCGTCGGGTCGACGATCGTATGCGGCGGATAGGCCGTTTTTAACCGACGCAAACGCTGTCCCGAAAGATACTGCAGGACTTGTTGGTCAAGCGCTTTATCGACGGCAAAGCGATAATAAAGTTTCGAGTGTCCGTCGAGCAATTTACCCAGGTCGCCGGCAAATTTTTCTATCGGCAATGCCCGATCCGCCCCGTAATTCTTGACGGCACCATCGACACCTTCGCGGCGGCCGAACCATGTCTCCATCTCGAGGTTACGCGGACGAACATACAGCGTATACGGTTTTTTGCTTGCCGGGTCGATCACCGCAATGGCGTCCGGTTCGGGAAAACCTGTCAGATAAGCAAAGTCGGAGTCCTGCCTGAATTTGAACTCGGTGTCATAGCTGCGGACAGCTTCGTGGGCCGCGGGGATGATGGCGACAGAGTTCTCTTCCATCTGTTCGATGAATCGTTTCAATTGAGCTCGCATATATGTAATAAGTTTAACTCGAAACTCATCAAAAGTCCTCTTAACAGGATAGACAGGATAAGCGAGAAGAAATATCCTAAACATCCTGTGCATCTAGTTGATTAATCTTGGAATTACGCGTCACGGAAATATTTCTTTCGATCCAGGGCGAGTCCTCGCACGCCGGACGGCCATGTTCTTTTGTGCGGCTGACAGGCTGCCCGATGCGGTGTGTTTGGTGCGACAGCGAATACACATTTACGGGCGGCGAGCGGATTTCGTTTGAAGATTTGTTCTCAAAGCTTGAAGCATTCGACTGCCCGCTTGTCGAGGTGACCGGTGGCGAGCCGCTCGCACAAAAGAACGTATTCCCCTTTATCGTCGAGCTTTGCGATCGCGGCTATGAGGTGTTGATCGAAACCGGCGGTTATGTGTCGACCGAAGGCGTCGACGCGCGAGCGAAGATAATCCTCGACGTAAAATGTCCGGCCTCCGGCGAGGCGGAGCGAAATTATTGGCCGAACCTCGAACGGCTGAGGCCAAACATCGACGAAGTGAAATTTGTCGTCGCGGATATTAACGATTTCGACTTCGCTAAAGAGATCATCTCAAGGTATGAACTCGAAAATCGAGCAAACGAGATATTGATATCGCCCGTTTTCGGAAATGATATGCGAGATCTCGCCGAAGCCGTTTCGCAAAGCGGATTGAGGATGCGATTCAACTTACAGATGCATAAATTTATTTGGGGAGCGAACACACGGGGAGTCTAACCTTGGGAAACGAGACCGAGATCAGGTTAATCTTGCACCGTGGATTGAATGGAACGAATCCGAGCGCGTTTCGAATCGACGAAGACGGTCTCTCGGTTTTTGAACTGCCTCTGGACGGATACCGGTACAACTTGAGATTTACGGCCGTCCTGGTAAACGAAAAGGTTTACGGATCGATCGCGAGACTCGTTGATGAAGATTTGTCTATTGGCGAAGCTGTGTTTACACCGCAGTTCGGCGAAGGACACTGGTCCATCCGTTTCCCTAATCTGTCGATTTCGGATGCAAAGAATCTGCTGTCAAAATATGCCAAGTCTGTGCTTAAATGATGAGAATGACTGACGCTGAGAAAATCGTGAGGCTTTCAACGGTAATGGCTGAAGAGTCAAATCTTAATGAAGCGTTAAGCTTGGCCTTGTTGATCGAAGACGTCGAAGACCGGAATTTATACCTGGTTGACATTTCGCGCACCCTCCTGAAACAAGGAGATTGGCAGCGGGCCCATGGCGTAACCGAATTCATGGAAGGTGGGTACGAACGTGCCGATGCGCTGCGTGAAATAGCCGAACACGCGGGCTTAATGGGCAATATTGAGCGGTCATTGTCCATATTTGCCGAGGCTGAAACGGTTTCGTTAAATGAAACCTCTGAGGGATTTTGGCAACGTGCCGAGCTCCTTAATAAGATCGCAAAATCGCTTTCTCGAGTAAACGCGAAAACCAAGTCTAATGAAATGCGTAAGCGTGCGATCGAGATCGCGTTGCAAGGGCGGGCGTCAACCAACCCTCAGGAAAGCAATGACTCAGACAGCGTCTTGGCCGAAATCGCAGTGGATATTGCCTATGACGGCGAGATCTCTAAAGCTCTCTCGTCCGCCGAATTGATTCACAGTGTTCCTAGGCGGGAGAGGGCTCTTTTGCAAATCGCTTCTATCTCATCCGACGTCAGAAAAGTAGCTTAGTGCTGGGAAAGGCGGCAATCGTATTGGTTTCAGGCGGGATGGATTCGTGTGTCACGGCGGCGATCGCGGCTCGTGAGAACGTCGAATCGGCATTCCTGCACGTTTCATACGGCCAAAGGACCGAAGCCCGTGAGAAGCTGGCGTTCAACGACATTGCCGATCATTACGGCGTCGCGAAACGGTTGGATGTCTCGATCGAGTATTTGGCAAAGATCGGCGGCTCATCGTTAACCGACATGAGGATCGATGTTTCGGAAGGCGATCTCGGATCTAAAGAGGTCCCGACAAGCTATGTGCCGTTTCGCAACGCAAATATGCTGGCGATTGCGACAAGCTGGGCCGAAGTTCTTGGTGCAAATGCGATCTATATCGGCGCCGTCGCCGAAGACTCAAGCGGCTATCCCGACTGCCGTCCCGAGTTTTACGAGGCGTTTCAAAACACGATAAATACCGGCACAAGGCCCGATACGCACATCGAAATTCGCACGCCGATCATCCACCTTTCAAAAGCCGAGATCGTTAAAAAAGGAATCGAACTAAACGCGCCGCTGCATCTGACATGGTCGTGTTACCGCAGCGAAGATTTAGCGTGTGGAACATGCGATTCCTGCGCCCTACGCTTGCGTGGATTTGCGCAGACCGGGATTAACGATCCGATCCCATATCTAGCATCATGATGCATTTTAGTATGCATCAATTCATCCGATCTGCTATAATTGGATCATGAGGACGACTATTACGTTAGACGAAGATGTAGTCAAAACGATCCGCGAAGAGATGAAAGATGGTGAAGGCAAGAGTTTCAAAGAAGCTGTAAATCAACTTATTCGCCTCGGACGCCATTTCAAAAACGGACGGCCAGCGTCCAAGCGAAAACCATTCAAGGTTAAGGCTAAGGATCTTGGCTCCTATTCCTATATAAACTACGACAAAACAAGCGGAATGCTTTCCGAACTTGATGAAGAGGAATTTATTAGAAAGGTCGGGGAACCTCGAAAAGGAAAACTAGTGCGATGATCTTCCCCGACATCAATCTGTTGATCTACGCCTACGATTCGGGATCAGCGCAGCACGAGCGTTGTTCCCGATGGCTGGAAACTATTCTCAACGGGGACGCTCCGGTTTGTTTTTCGTGGCATACGATCTTTGGGTTTATGCGCATAGCAACCACGGTTCGCATGGTTTCCAGACCGTTCACGGCTAGAGAAGCAATGAACATCGCGGAAGAACTGATGAGTGCCGCGACATCAAAAATGCTTGAACCAGGTGAACGACACTTCGAGATATTTCGCCGGTTGGTTGAGGAAACCGGGATTAGCGGAGCAAGATTGTCGGACGCTCACATCGCGGCCCTTGCTATCGAACACGGGGCAACGGTGGTCTCTTCCGACAGAGACTTTCGCGCATTCGACGGATTGAAACTTATCAATCCGCTTGTGAGCAGCGGAAAAAATGATTAAAACGCGGTCAAATTGTGAGACGTTGGCGTTCGACCCGCAATGCCGGAAGATCACCCAGGGCGACGAAAGCGATTTTTTCCGACTGAAAGAATTCTGCCGCTAAGGTTTGCACGTCGTCGACGGTCACGGCGTCGAGATTTTCAAGGGTTTCTTCGATGGAGATCTGCCGGCCATGGACCATTTCGCACTGGGCCAATGTTCCGGCCCGTCCGGCTGAATCTTCCAGGCCGAGCAGGATAGATGCGCGGGCCTGATCTTTCATCAGATCCAATTCGGACTCAAAAATACCGCTGCGGACGATCGAACCGAGTTCGTCGATGACGATGTCCGCAACCTCGCCTAACTGTTCGGGCGACGTTGCGGCCGAGACGGCCAGAAATCCGCAATCGTTGAACATTCCGGTTGACGCGCCGACGCTGTAAGCAAGCCCGCGTTCCTCACGCACCTTTTGCCACAACCGGCTTGAGGTGCCGCCGCCGAGAATGTTTGCCAGCAGGTCCGCCGCATAACGACGCGGGTCGCGCGCGTCCACAGTCGGCGTAGCAATGAGAAGATGCGCCTGCTCAAGATCGGGGCGCTGTTCGATCACGATCGAGGCCACGGGCATTGGAGCAGCAGGTGGGCACCGCGGATTGCGCATCGCGGAACCGTCAATATTCGGAAGGCTCTTGATCAATTCAAGCACTTCATCGTGCTCGATGTTCCCGGCCGCGGCGACGATTAGATTTGACGGCGAAAATGCCGAGCCGTGATATTCGCGGGTAAGTTCGGGTGAAAATGAGGCGACCGTTTCGGGCGTTCCGGCTATCGACAGGCCGAGCGGATGGCCTGGAAAAAACTCGCGGTGAAAAATGTCACCCAGCACTTCTTCCGGCGAATCGTCGTTCATTTTTATCTCTTCGATAATGACGCGGCGTTCGTTGGCAAGATCGGTTTCGTCGAAACGCGGCCGGTTGAGCATATCGGCCAGCAGATCGAAAGCGGGCACGAACTGATCATCGACCACTTTTATGACAAAGCCGGTCTCTTCGTGCGTCGTAAACGCATCAAGCCCGCCGCCAAGGCGGTCCTGTTCGATCGCAATATCCAGGGCCGAGCGTTTTGTCGAGCCCTTGAAAACACAATGTTCGATAAAGTGCGTAATGCCGTTCAGCTCGTCCGGTTCGTTCCGCGAACCGGTGCGGTAAAAAAATCCGAGGGTCGCCGAACGTACGCCATCCATCCGGTCGGTAAGGACCACAAGGCCGTTTTCAAGTCGTGTTTCTTTGATGTCTTCAGTCATTTAATTAAAGTCTAGAGCCTAACACGCGGCCCGGTTTTATGAGAATTGGAGACGCGATGTTAAGGAGCGAAACCGGTTCAAAGCAATAGTGAACCGAGACTTTTGTTGCTCGCGTTAACAATTCCGAATATCATCAGGCTTATGAAGACGGTTGCGACGATTGCACCTACAGAGCAGGAAACGGATCTGATCTCTTACAATCCGGCGACCGGGGTTGAGGTCGGTAGGGTTAAAAAAACGACTCCGGACGAGGTCCATGCGGTTGTTACAAGGTCGCGGGAGGTTTTCCACAGGTGGAAAACTACGTCCTTTGCGGAACGCAAACGTTTAGTCATGCTTGCACGCGAGGTGATTCTTGCCGACATCGACGGCATTGCAAAGTTGATCGCGGCCGAATCGGGCAAGCCGTTCGGTGAGGCCATCGCGATGGAGATCGCACCTGTATTGGACCTGATGCAGTATTTTGCCCGGAACGCGGAAAAGATGCTGCGGCCGGCGAAGATCGGCATCGGTTTATACGCATTGCTCGGGCGAACATCAAAGATCGTTTATCACCCGGTTGGCGTCGTCGGGATAATTCCGGCGTGGAATTATCCGTTCTCGATCCCGCTGGGCGAGGCCGTGATGGCCCTGATGGCGGGAAATACTGTGGTGATAAAGCCATCGGAATTGACGCCGATGATCGGGCTAAAGATCGGCGAGATTTTTTCCAAAGCAGGGTTTCCGGCGGATGCGGTTCAGATCGTCAGCGGTGCGGGCGAAACCGGCGCGGCGCTTGTTGAGGCGGCGCCAGACAAGATAATGTTCACCGGCTCGGTCGCAACCGGCAAGAAGATCGCGGCGGCAGCGGCGAAAAACCTTACACCGGTTGTGCTCGAACTCGGCGGCAAAGACCCGATGATTGTATTCGAGGACGCGAATCTGGAACTTGCGGCCGGTGCGGCGGTTTGGGGAGCATTTTGCAACGCCGGACAGTCGTGCTCATCGGTCGAGCGGCTCTATGTTCAGGAATCGGTCGCCGAGGAATTGACACGGAAGATCGTCGAGAAAACGCGCGAATTGAAACAGGGTTCCGGCGAGCGCGAAGACGTGTCGATAGGCGCAATGTCGTCCGAACGGCAGATTAATATCGTGGAAGATCATGTCAACGATTTTCGCGATTGTGGGGCAAAGATCGAAATCGGCGGCGCTCGGAGTCCCGCCTTTAGGCGGCAAAACGCGTGCGAAGAGCCGCCTGAAGGCGGAACTCAAAACCTGTTCTACGAACCCACGGTAATTTCGGGAGCCACAAACGACATGCGTCCAATGCAGGAAGAAACCTTCGGCCCGACGCTGCCGATAGCGACGTTCAAGACCGAGGAAGAAGCGATTCGGCTGGCAAACGATTCCGAATTCGGCCTGACAGCAAGCGTCTGGACCCGCGATTACACCAAAGGCCGCCGCGTCGCCGAACAAATCGAGGCCGGCTCCGTCTGCATAAACGAAGTCCTCTACACCCACGGCATCGGCCAAACACCGTGGGGCGGATTCAAAAACTCCGGCCGCGGCCGCACGCACGGTCGCGAAGGCCTAATGGAACTCGTCCAGCCCCAACACATCCACGTCAACCGCATCGCTCTCCTGCCCGATGCATGGTGGATGCCGTATACACCAACGGCCGTCGAGACATTTCGTAAACTGGCGCGAACATTTGCAAGCGGATCAGTGATAAGAACAACGGCGCTTCTGCCACAGCTGTTGCTTCGAATCAAGGAACTTCTTCGCGGACCAAGGCGTTGATGCCAGCCAACTTGATGTTACAAGCTCTCGCAATATCAAACTACAGATCGATTCTCGACCTTGTTGTACCGCTTGGGCGGCTGAATGTGATAACCGGTCCGAACGGAAGCGGCAAATCGAATCTTTACAGGGCGCTTCGGCTGCTTTCGGAAACGGCGCATGATGGTGTCGTAGCTGCTCTTGCACGCGAAGGAGGTCTTCATTCCACGGTTTGGGCGGGACCGGAAAACTTGTCACGTCGAATGCGAAGCGGCGACGTTGCGGTTGAAGGCTCTCCGCGAAAAGAGCCGATGCGCCTACGGATGGGTTTTGCCGGCGACGATTTTAGCTACGCAATATCGCTCGGATTACCTAATCCAGACGACAGCCCGCCAAAGCGCCGTTCACGATTTACACTCGATCCGGAAATAAAGCACGAAGCTATCTGGGCAAGTCCGCAGTTGAGGCCGTCAACGCTTCTAATCGAGCGAAATCATTCGGTCGTAAGAGCGAGAGCTGACAGGGATTGGACGATTGCGGCAAAGGACATTAACACTTTCGACAGCGTGTACAATCAGCTTGCGGATTCGAATACTACACCCGAATTGTTCTGGCTTCGGGAACGCATCCGCGAGTGGCGTTTTTATGATCATTTTCGTACCGACCGCGATGCTCCCGCCCGCCAGCCGCAGGTCGGAACGCGTACGCCGGTACTACGCCACGATGGAACCGACCTTGCGGCGGCCTTGCAGACGATCCGGGAAATCGGCGATACAGGGCTTCTCGAAAGGATCGTCGCCGATGCGTTTTCGGGCGCGAAGGTCGAGATAAAAGTTAGCGGCGAAGGGCGTTTCTCGGTCGAGTTTTATCAGAATGGCTTGCTTCGCCCGCTTGCCGCCGCCGAGCTTTCAGATGGTACGCTCAGGTTCCTGCTTCTTACTGCAGCGCTTCTAACGCCGCGTCCGCCGTCATTGATGGTGCTAAACGAACCGGAGACCAGCCTTCATCCAGACGTTATTCCGGCACTAGCACGCTTAATATCAGCTGCAGCCGAGGTTTCACAGGTTTGGGTAGTGACGCATTCGGCAAAACTTATCGCTGCCCTGAAAAAGAATCGGGCATCCAGTTTGATCGAATTGCAGAAGGAATTGGGAAGCACCAAGATACGCGGACAGGGCTTGCTGGACCGGCCCGCTTGGCGTTGGCTGGATTAGGTAATGAGAGATTGAAGAGATTATTTCGAATCTTTCCAACTGAAGGTGAAATTTGGTTTCAAATGGTTGTCTTCTTGGCTTCTGAAATCCTCGCGGCATGAAGTTCTACGCCGAGAGCTCTCATTAGTTTGAGTACCGTATCGTAACGAGGCTTCGCCCCGGGCGCGAGAGCTTTATAGAGGCTTTCGCGTCCGACGCCTGCGTCCTTGGCGAGCTGAGACATGCCACGGGCTTTGGCTACGTCGGCGATAGCCCGGAGAAATACTTCCGGATTTGCATCCTCCAGGGC
>JABFSB010000575.1 GCA_013140875.1 Acidobacteriota bacterium | reverse complement strand
TGCGAACATCATGCAAACTGTGCCGAGCCTTGCCCTGTTTGGCCTGCTGATACCGATCCCTTTTATCGGCGGCATCGGTGCAAAGACGGCGGTGATTGCCTTGGCTTTGTATGCTTTGTTGCCCGTGATACGCAATACGGTGACGGGCATTTTGGGCATCGACCCGAAAGTGCTCGAGGCCGCGACTGCGATGGGAATGACCGGCGGGCAGATTCTGCGGATGGTGGAACTGCCGCTGGCGGCTCCCGTTATTTTGACCGGTATCCGCGTTGCAGTCGTCATCGCGGTCGGCGTGGCAACCGTGGCCGCCGCGGTCGGTGCGGGTGGACTGGGCACATATATTTTTCGCGGTTTGCGACAGAACGACAACAATCTGTTGGTCGCCGGAGCGTTGGCGTCCGCCCTGTTGGCGTTGCTCTGCGATTTTGCTCTCGGGCAGATCGAAAAGGCATACAAGATAGGCGAGCGGGCGTCAGCGTCGCGAAAGATTGCAATAGCCGGAACTTTCCTGGTTTTTGCCGCAATCGTAGGCGTCAGCTACCTGCCGAATTTCAGATCTGAAATTTCAGATTTGAGATCTACGGAAATGGGTGTCGATAGGCCGTTGGAAGGACAACGGATCGTCGTAGGATCGAAAGACTTTACCGAATCGATCATTCTGGCCGAGATTCTTGCCCAGATGCTGGAAAAACAAGGTGCCGAAGTGGTTCGCCAGTTCGAACTCGGCGGCAACCTGGCCCATGACGGACTGCTCTCGGGCCAGATCGACGTTTATCCGGAATACACCGGCACCGCCTATACTGCCATCCTCAAACATCCGCCGATCACCGATCCGCAGGAAGTGTATGACAAAACGAAGGCCGAATACGCCGAGAAATTCAATCTAATTTTGAGCCCGCCGCTTGGCTTTGCCAACGATTTCGCGATCCTCGTCCGCGGCAATGTTGCCCGGCAGAACAACCTGAAAACCATCTCCGACGCCGTTCCGATTTCCCGCGACTGGCAGGCCGGCTTCGGTCAGGACTTTATGTCGCGTGCCGACGGCTATCCCGGATTCTCGAAAGCCTATGGCTTCAACTTCGCCAAACAGCCCCGCGAAATGGATCTTTCTCTAACATACCGTGCCCTCCAATCCGGCGAACTCGACCTCATCGCCGGCAACTCGACCGACGGCTTGATCTCGGTCCTTGACCTATTTCAATTGAAGGATGACAAGCGTTATTTCCCACCTTATCAGGCAGTTTTCGTCGCGCGGATGGATAAAACCGAGGCGGTGGCTAACGTGTTCTCAAAACTAAAAGACGCGATCTCAACGGAAGAAATGCGGCGGCTAAACTATGAGGTAGACGGCAATAAGCAGACGCCCAAAGATGTAGCTGCTGAATGGCTAGCGGGATCCAGCGCCTAGAATTAACTAGTTAACCGGTAGACAGCCGTATTAAAAGGTTAGGTTGTCAACAGCGTTTTGACTCGCGAATCTTTGTAGATGCCAGCAATAAACGGTGGGGAAGTGTTATCGGCTAGATTCTTAACGGCGGGTAGAGCTTTGGCTATAATGTCTGCCATTTCGGCAAACGAGATGTTTCCGGACATAAAGCAAAACACTTTCAAATTGGCGTTCATCAGAGCATCTCGCTCAAGCGGTCTGCGACGTATCCGCTGATCTTTTGTTAGAACCAGCCATCCTTGTTTGCCAACCGCGGAAAGCCAGACCTGATCTTCGACATTCTGAGCAAAATGATCATCGTGAAGATGGACGATAGCCCCCGCCAACTCCAATGGGAGAGCAATCTTTTTCCCTAATGAGCGATCTATAAAGATCTCTAATTTATCAAGCAGCTTTGAGTTCGAATTCGCATCGGATTGCTTCTTCGATCTCGCTGGGATTGCGTCTGTAGTCATCCGCTATTTCAGAGATGGACTCGCCCGTTTTGTATCGCTCAGCGACAATTGCCGTTGGTATGCCGGTTCCTGTGATTACGGGCTTACCAAATGCGATCCGCGGGTTGATTGCGACGATCCTTGGGTCGTTAGCATGCTGAGCTGTTCGCGTGAACGGGAAAAGTTGTTTCGCCAGGCCTGCTTCATCCCGCTCGATCCTTTGCAAATACATCTCAAAGACTTCTTTCATTGCGAGTTGTCCGTGCTGGCTTACATTAATAAGGTCTCCAAGTTTCTCTACAAATAAATCAACTCCGTCTGTTTCGAAGTCATGCTCGGCAAGCGGATGCTTCGAATCAAATTGTGTAGATAGATAATCAAGAGCTTTTCGAACCCTCGGCATTGGGATGGAGTGCTTTCGCCGAATAGCGTTCAAAACATGTGCTTCGATTAGATTAGTGAAGGAGAAAAGACGACTCGGATCCTCAGGTCGGATGATCAGAGGCTTAGCGTGTCGATTAGTCTTGCCAACCGAGTACTTACGGACTGAAGTCCAGCCCTTCAAAGTCTCGAAAGGAACGCCCGTGTATCTCGCCACTTCAAAAAGCATGTATGCCGGGATCTCTCGAGGATCGCGACCGTCGTGACTTTTAAACTTTGTTACCACCATCGCGTACACCTCCTTTGGTATCGGTAATCGGAACTTAGCTGTTGACCACGCTCATTTCGAACAGAAGCCATGCGAGGTCGGTATGATGATATCATGGAATCCTCTTCCTTAAGAGACGTTACGTGGGCAACGGTAATCTAGGTAATCTAATTGTGTTGTCTGGACGATCTTTCCCTTGCAACTTCCCGTAAATTATTGT
>JABFSB010000476.1 GCA_013140875.1 Acidobacteriota bacterium | reverse complement strand
CGGATGTGAAGTTTACCCTGATCGTCCGCGTGCCTGTCGCGATTTTGAGGCCGGCAGCGATCGCTGTTTTGGATATCGTCGCATGTTCGGCGTAGATCCGCCGCTTGGCGATGCGGAATTGGAAGCGGCGCTGGAAAAGTTCAGCGTCCGACCGCAGCCAGTGAAGATAGCCGCTGTCGATATCAGCGTCGAATCGCGGACCTTTACATTTGATAAGAGCGCGACCGGTGACGTACCCGTTGCGGAGGATGTGGTTCTGAAGATCGTTGCCCACATGAGCGACGGCGACGAGAAAGAAATACACAAATTCGATCCCGCCGAAGAGAGCTGGTACGAACACGAACTCGAAGGCATCGCCTTAGAGGCCGCAATGGAAAAGATCGAACAAGCGGGCAAAGGTTATCAGGCAAATTAATTTCGAAATATTCGCCGGAACCTCACTAAATTGCACACCGAATTATGTCGAAGAATCTGTTAATAGTTGAAAGCCCCGCAAAAGCGAAGACCATCGAAAAGATCCTTGGAAAGGATTTTCAGGTGAATAGCTGCTTTGGCCATATCCGCGATCTGGAAAAGGCCGGAATGGGTATCGACATCGAAAATGATTTCGAACCCCGCTACATAGTTTCTGAAGACAAAAAGAAGGTCGTGAGCGAATTGAGATCTCTGGCGAAAAAGTCGGACGAAGTATGGCTCGCAACAGACGAAGACCGTGAAGGAGAAGCAATCAGCTGGCATCTTTGCGCAGTTCTTGGCCTCGACCCTATAACTACCAAGCGGATCGTTTTTCACGAGATCACAAAACCCGCGATCGAAGCCGCGGTCAATAATCCACGTACGGTGAACATGAACCTGGTTATGGCGCAGCAGGCGCGTCGGGTGCTGGACCGCATTGTGGGATTTGAATTAAGCCCCGTGCTCTGGCGCAAGATCAGCACCAGCAATAAGAACCTGAGTGCCGGCCGCGTGCAGAGCGTCGCTGTCCGCCTTATTGCCGACCGGGAACGCGAGATCAATGCCTTCGAGCAATCCAGTCATTTCAAAATCGAAGGATTATTCTTTGCCGATGACGTAACCGGAAAACAAGTAACGTTCAAGGCCGAAGGAAAGAAACAGGACAGTGCCCAGGATGCGGAAGCGTTTTTGACGGGATGTAAAGGTGCTGATTATAAGGTAACGGATATTAAGGTGAAGCCTGGCAAGCGCACGCCGGCCCCGCCATTTACCACCTCGACACTGCAACAGGAAGCATCGCGAAAACTCGGTTATGGTGTGGCCCGAACGATGCAAATCGCACAGAAGTTATATGAGAACGGCCATATCACTTACATGCGAACGGACAGCGTGAGTTTGAGCGATACAGCGTTAACTGACATTACTAAAACGGTTGGTAAACTCTACGGCGATAGGTATCAGCAGTACCGTAAGTTCAAAAATAAGAATGAATCCGCCCAGGAAGCTCACGAAGCTATTCGCCCGACCTACACGAAAACCACGACAATTCCGGAAGAAGAATGGCAGCGATTGTACGAGCTGATCTGGAAGCGAACGATGGCCTCGCAGATGGCCGATGCTGAGCTGGAAAAAACAACGGTCAAGATCGAGATCTCCACAAACAAAGAAGAACTTACGGCTGCGGGAGAAGTGTTGAAATTCGACGGATTCCTCAAGGTCTATCAAGAAGATAAAGATGAGGACGAAGCGGAAGAATCAGCAGAAGGCCTATTGCCGCCGATGACGGTGGGTCAGTCAATGCCGCTGTCGGAACTAAGAGCAACGGAACGGTTCAGCCGTGCTCAGCCGAGATACACCGAAGCATCGCTTGTCAAAAAACTGGAAGAACTCGGCATCGGCCGCCCTTCGACTTACGCGCCGACAATTTCAACGATCCAGAAGCGGGAATATGTAGAAAAAAGAGATAAAGACGGTACGCCGAGAGCATACAGGGTGTTGGTATTAAAGGATGATCTCATCACTAAAAGAGAAGCATCCGAGAATACCGGTGCGGAAAAATCAAAATTGTTCCCGACAGATTTAGGGCTCGTGGTGACGGATTTTCTCAAGCAATATTTTGACGACATCATGGATTATGGCTTTACGGCCAAGATCGAAAAAGAGTTCGACGATGTTGCCGACGGAAAGCTGCAGTGGAACGACATGCTCGAGGAGTTTTACGGCCCTTTCAAAAAGGACGTGGACAGCACCCTCGAAAATGCAGAGCGTGTAAAAGGCGAAAGGGTGCTGGGCACAGACCCCGAAAGCGGCAAACCGGTGGTTGCCCGCATGGCCCGCTATGGCCCGATCATCCAGATCGGCAGTGCCTCGGAAGAGGAAAAACCGCGATTTGCAAAGGTTCCGCCGGGACAGAGCATCGAGACCATAACGTTTGAAGACGCGCTGGCCCTGTTCAAATTGCAGGACGCGATGGGCACGTATGACGGCAAAGAATTGTCAGTAGCCATTGGCCGTTTCGGGCCGTATGTAAAATGGGGTGATGAATTTGTCTCAATACCCCGCGGCACCGACCTCGGAAGCGTGGACACGGATAAGGCAATCGAGTTTATTAAGGCGAAACAGATAGCGGACGCTCCTGTTGGTGAATATGACGGTAAACCGATCACAAAAGGAACAGGGCGTTTCGGGCCTTTTATTAAATGGGACGGTTTGTTCATCAACGTTCCCCGCCGGTATGATCTCGAGAACCTGACCCAAGCCGAGATGAACGAACTTATCGAAGCAAAGGTCAGCAAAGAAGCAAACCGATATATACAGCGCTGGGATGATGAAAAGATATCGGTGGAGAATGCCCGTTGGGGACCCGTGATTAAATTCGGCAAAAAGATCATTTCAGTTCCCAGGAAAGCCGATGGCACGCGCGCCACCGCGGAGGATGCCGCGGCCTTAACCCTGGAACAGGTAAAAAAACTTATTGAGGCCGAACTGCCGGATGCGTTTACAAAGAAGATGAGACCGCCCCCCAAGAAGGCACCTGCCAGGAAAACTGCGAATTAGAATGGTAGTTCATGGAAACATTCGGACAGTCGCTATCCAAAGTGTGACGGCGTATTTTGCAACAAACCGGTCAAGGCGTCGTGCCTGAAGTGCCGCATGCCCTTCATCGTTTAAAAGACGACAAACAGGGACGGGACCGTGCGTTATTGCAAAAACGAGGAATGTGATTATAAAATAAGCCTCGGTAATACGGATTTAACATCGGACTCGCCAGCGGAGGCCCGGACTCCGAGTCGGTAGAGATTTGCGATGAACGAGAACATTGAGTTCCTGCAAGCTTTTCTAAAGAACCCAGGCAAGGTCGGCTCGATAAAGCCGAGCTCGCCGGAGCTTGCGCAAAAAATGATCGAGGGCATCGAACCCCGCAAAGACAACGCCGTTCTGGAACTAGGCGTGGGGACGGGCGCGATCACGAAATTTCTCCAAGAGATAGTTCCCGACGACCGCTCGTATTTGGGCATTGAGCTCGATCCCGACCTGGTCCAACTCTTAAAACGAAATTTTCCCGACATGACGATGATACGCGGAAACGCGGTGAATACGACCTCGATCCATCAGCGTTCCGGTATCGGAAAGATCGGTTATATTATTTGCTGCCTGCCGTTCGTATCGCTCCCGAACGAAGTCGGCGAAAAGATCCTGCTTGAGGTAGACAAGTTTATGCAGCAGGGCAACTGCACGTTTCGCACCTTCCAGTACGCACACGGTTATTACTTCCCTTCGGCGATCAAGCTTCGCGAATTTATGCGCGACCGTTACGGCAAATCGAAGAAAAGCCAGCTTATCGTCAAGAACGTTCCTCCGGCCTATACACTCTCATGGTCGACGAAATAGACTTTATCCACCTAAATAAACCTTTACGCGTTCCTGTCGTATAATACGAGAAATCTTACAGATTAGAATCGCTTTCAGGAGAATAAAATAAATGATACGACGCAAGATATTGGGTGCGTTTTTGCTCTACGCGTTTTTAGTTCCTGGTTTTGCCCTTGGCCAGACGAACGGTACCGGAGCTTCCGTACCGGCCGCAAAGATCTATTCGGCCCCGCCGGATGTTCTTGAAAAGATAAAAGAAGAAGGAACAAAAAACTCGCAAGTAATGCAAACGCTGGGCTATTTGTCGGACGTCATCGGCCCGCGTCTGACCGCTTCGCCCGGAATGAAACGTGCCAATGAATGGACGCGTGACAAACTGACTTCGTTCGGGCTTGAAAATGCCCATCTCGAGGCTTGGGGGCCGTTTGGACGCGGCTGGACATTGAAGCACTTCTACGCAATGGTGGACGGCCCGACGGCCTTTCCGATGATCGCTTATCCCAAGGCCTGGTCGCCGGGAACCGATACGTTGGCCGTACAACCAAGCATCAGCGTGAAGAAAGGAGCCAAGATGCCGCCGATGCCTGTTGCGCCCGCAAATACAGCTTACACGGCCGAGGTTGTCAGGTTTACCGCAACTAAGGAAGAGGAGCTCGATCAATACAAGGGCAAACTCAAAGGCAAGATCGTCCTCATCGGCCCGATCCGCGAGGTAAAGGCCCATTTCGATGCCGAGGGAATACGTGAGAGTGAGAAAGATCTGCTTGCCCTTGCCGACGCTCCTGACCCGGCAAGCGTCCGCCGCCCCGCCGGACCGCCGGCAGGTGCGCCCAACAACTTCGCCCAACAGTTTCAGTTCAATGCCAGGCGATTGCGCTTTCTTTCCGAGGAAGGCGCGGCCGTTCTTATCGACGGAGCACGGGGCGACGGCGGCACGGTCTTTGTCCAACAGGCCGCCGCGGTCCAGCCGCCGCCACCCGCAGCCGGGGCACAGGCGGCCCCGCCAGTGCGACTTTATGACAAGGGCGCCAACATTCCCGTGCAGATAAGCGCAGCCGCCGAACATTTTAACCGCTTGGCACGCATGGTCGACGCCGGCGAAAAAGTGACGATGACCGTCGATCTGAAGGTCGAATATCAGGATGCCGACCTCAACGGATACAATACTATTGCCGAAATTCCGGGCAGCGATCTGAAGGATGAGATCGTAATGCTCGGCGGACATCTCGACTCGTGGCAGTCAGGAACCGGTGCGACCGATAACGGTGCGGGCTGTGCCGTGATGATGGAGGCCGTCCGCATTCTTCAAGCCGCTGGATTAAAACCGAGGAGGACGATCCGCATTGCTTTATGGACAGGCGAGGAACAGGGCCTGCTCGGCTCACGTGCGTACGTTAAACAACACTTCGGCTATTTTGGCGACGGCTCAACGCCGGCGTTTGGAGGCGGCGGCGGTGGAGGCGGCCAAAACCAGGCATCGCTTCCGCTGACAAAGCTGCCGGAATACGACAAACTGTCGAGCTATTTCAACATCGACAACGGTACCGGCAAGGTCCGCGGCGTCTATATGCAGGGCAATGAAAGCGTGCGCTCGATCTTTCGTAATTGGCTTGGTCCGTTCAAGGAAATGGGAGCGAACACGTTAACTCTGTCAAATACCGGTGGAACCGACCATTTAGCGTTCGACGCGATCGGGCTGCCCGGCTTTCAGTTCATTCAGGACACTATCGAGTACGACACGCGTACTCACCATTCGAATATGGACGTCTTTGACCGTATTCAGGGTGACGACATGAAACAAATGTCGATCATCCTGGCCGCGTTTGTCTACCAGACGTCCATGATGGACGAGAAAATGCCGCGAAAACCGGCTCGCTAGTCTGCTTTGCTATAAAGCGAGCTCCATAAACACAACGTTCTTATGCGGATTTGCGTAATAGGGCGGGATCGAGCGAAAGCCGTGAGACTCATAAAGTTTCACGGCTTTGCTCATTTTTAATGGATATGTGTCGAGCCTTATTTTCGAATAACCGGCGGTTCGGGCCGTTTTGATCAGCTTTTCGATAAGTAAATTTCCGACCCCGAGGCCGCGAAATTCGGTTCGGACGTAGAGCCGTTTCATTTCACAGACGCCGTTTTCTATTTTTCGCATTGCAACACAGCCAGCAGGTTCGCCGTTGACCCTTGCAATGAACAGACGGCCGTCCGGCGACCCATATTTTCCCGGAAGCGTTCGAAGCTCATCCTCAAAACCCTGGAAACAAAGGTCCAGATCAAGCCACGATTCGTACTCGCGAAAGAGCGTGCGAACGGTTTCGAGATCGGTTTCCGATCGGGCCGGTAAAATTTCATTCGCCATTTCTTTGTTGTTTGTTCTAAGACGGTTTTCTCCAACTGCCTACTTTTTCAATTTATGCGAAAATTAAGCTGTATGGAAACTGCTGTTGAGAAATATAAGGTAGCGAAGGAACCGTTCTATCTTCCGGTCAATCAGGAAGTCGAGTTGTTCGAGGCCGCTTACGCGGCAAAGCTGCCGGTAATGTTAAAGGGCCCGACGGGCTGCGGCAAGACCCGGTTTGTTGAGTACATGGCGCATCGGCTTGGCCGGCCGTTGATCACGGTTGCGTGTCACGAGGACCTGTCATCGACCGACCTCGTGGGGCGATTTTTGCTCGAGGGCGAAGAAACCGTTTGGCACGACGGCCCGTTGACCACCGCCGTGCGCAGCGGCGCGATCTGCTATCTTGACGAAGTCGTCGAAGCCCGCAAGGACACGGTCGTGATAATCCATCCTCTTACCGACGACCGCCGCCGCCTGCCGATCGAAAAACGCGGAACGGTTATCGACGCCACGGACGATTTCATGCTCGTCGTTTCGTACAACCCCGGCTATCAGTCGGTTTTAAAGGACCTGAAGCAATCCACACGTCAACGATTTGTTGCAATGGAGTTCGACTACCCGAACGCCGACCTCGAGGCCGAGATCGTTGCCAAGGAAGGCGGCATTGATGAGAGCACGGCAAGAGATTTGGTCAGCATCGGCCAAAAAGTTCGAAACCTTCGCGGTCACGGCCTGGAAGAAGGTGTTTCGACAAGACTGTTGATATACGCGGCGCAGATGATAGCAAAAGGCATCTCGCCGATCGATGCTGCCGAGGTAGCAATATGCTCCCCGATCACCGACGACCGGGAATTGCATCGAAGCATTCGAGAGATCATCACGACGATCATTTAAAGCTTGGAGTCCCGCCTTTAGGCGGCTCTTCCTCGGACCTAGAGGCCGCCTAAAGGCGGGACTCCAAGCGCACGCTATTCATATGTACTATTGGCGCCAACTATCGGAAAAACAACGCGAAGAAGTACTCGAATATCGACGCACGCAGCGTTACCCGAAACACTCGCCGCCACATTTTGATTCTGACAACGAACTAATTTATATCATCACAGCGTCTTGTTATGAGCACGAGCACATTATCGGAAAGTCTCACCTGCGTCTCACGGACTGCGAGGCCCGCATACTCGCTGCCTGCGAGAAGCACTGCTCGGCAATCTATTCTTGGTGCATCCTGCCAAACCACTACCATCTATTGGTCAAGACAGCAGTAATGAAGCTGTTAAGAAAAGAGCTGGGCCTGTTTCATGGACAGACGTCTTTTCAGTGGAACGGAGAAGACAATACTCGCGGTCGACAGGTGTGGCATAATTGCTTTGAACGCAAGATGAGATCTCAGAGGCACTTTTATGCGTCGCTCAACTATGTTTTGAACAATGCCGTTCATCATGGCTATGTGGAAAAGTGGCAAGACTGGCAATGGTCGAATGCGACACAATTCCTGGAGGCGGTTGGCCCCGAGCGCGCAAAAGAGATATGGCGCGACTATCCGGTTAATAACTATGGGAGTAAGTGGGATATTTTCTAGTGTTCGGATTCCATGCTCGGAGTTCCGCCTTTAGGCGGCCTCTTACGTAGAGGAAGAGCCTGCTAAAGCAAGACTCCAAATGAGAGCCGCCTAAAGGCGGGACTCCGAGCGTGCCCTCCGCTTTAATCACTGCAAATATGCTGAAAGAAAGTCCCGAAAAACCCGAGACTCAGAATCCGACAACCCGCCGTGAGTTTTTAAAGATCCTTGGTGCATTCACAGCTACTGGAGCAGCTCTCTCTTCGCGCAAGCTAATTGCCCAGCGAACGCCAAAGACCTGTGTCATCATCGGTGCCGGTCTTGCGGGTCTTTCTGCAGCACTCAAGCTAAAAAATGCCGGGTGGGAAGTAACGATCCTCGATGGGCGAAGCCGAATTGGCGGGCGGGTTTTTTCGCACACGTTTAAGGACACGAACCTGGTTTGCGAACTCGGGGCCGAGTGGGTCGGTGAGAGTCATGAGCGGCTACACGCCTTATGCGGCGAGTTTAAGATTCCGCTTCAAAAGCATCAGTTTGAGGATTCATTGATGCAGAACGGCAAGGTGCTGCCGAAAGGCAAATGGGGCTTCTCCGAACCGGCCAAGAAAGCGTTTGCGGACATGATTGCGGGCTATGAAAAGCTGACGCCGCTGCAAAAAACGAATCTCGACAAGACGGACTGGTGGACGCATCTTGAAAATATCGGCTTCTCACGCGACGACCTCATCGTCCGCGATTTGATGGACAGCACCGATTTTGGCGAATCAATTCGAAGTGTTTCCGCATTTGCTGCCCTGGCCGAGTACGCCGAATCCAGCCCGAACAATGAAATGGATTACAAAATGACGGGCGGCAATTCGCGGCTTGTCGAAGAACTCGCGGCGCGTATCGGCACGGAAAATATCAAGCTTGAAAAACGCGTCACTGAGATCGTGCAGGTACGTGGGGTTGTCACGGTTGCGGCGGGCCAGGCCC
>JABFSB010000510.1 GCA_013140875.1 Acidobacteriota bacterium | reverse complement strand
TTCACGAGAAATAGTCGTATTTGTCGCGATCATTCCCGCCACTTTGTGTTTGCGGCAAACGATGACAATCGATTCGACCTCAGAATCGCTTAGGTCAGGAGCTATCTTGACGAGCAGGGGTTTTAGGCCCAATTCGAGATTACGTTTTTGCAGCGCGCCGAGCAGTTCGTCAAGATTTTCCGTTCGTTGAAGTTCGCGAAGATTCGGAGTGTTCGGGGAGGAAATATTGACCGCGACGTAATCGGCCGCGGGATGAACATATTCAAAGGTGGCAAGATAATTCTCGACCGCCTCATCATTCGGAACGTTCTTGTTTTTGCCGATATTCACTCCGACGATGCATTTTCGATCAAGTTTAGAAAGCCGTTCGACGACGACTTTAGCCCCGTCGTTATTAAAGCCCAGCCTGTTTATCAGTGCTTCATCTTCCGGCAGTCGGAACATTCGCGGCTTTTCATTGCCGGGCTGCGGGTGCAGCGTAATCGTGCCCACCTCGACAAAACCGAATCCGAGCGACGCAAGTTGATTTACTACACGAGCGTTTTTATCGAATCCGGCGGCGATTCCGATCGGATTGTCGAATTTCAGGCCAAACCGCTCGACCGCGAACGGAAATCGACCGCGATACTTGCGGCTAGCGCTCCGCTGCGCCGTTTCACTTCCCAATCCGAGTCGCAGAACCGCAATTCCCGCATCGTGGGCCGATTCGGCGTTCAGCTTGAACAACGCCGGCCGGATGAATCTCTCGAATAATTTCGACATGCTAAAGCCGTTATATTAGAGGAATTTGAACGAATTCTAAACTTCGATACCTTCTTTGAACTTTGTGCCCGCGTTTGTTACGATTCTCCTTCGCATGACAGACGAAAGCAGCCTTGTAGAAAAATCTCGCATAATGGACAGCGCCCGGATGAAGCGCGCTGTTTCTCGCCTCGCCTCCGAAATAGTTGAAGAGAATCACGGAGCCAAAAATCTTTATATAGTCGGCATACGACGACGCGGCGTTCCGCTTGCCGAAAGGATCGTAGAAAAGATCGAGGCTCTCGAAGGCGTCCGTCCGCTTTACGGAATTATCGACATCACGCTCTATCGCGACGATCTTTCGACGGTTGGAGCCAACCCGATCGTAAACCGGACTGAACTGGGCGAAGACATCGACGGCAAAATCATTGTGCTCGTCGATGACGTACTTTACACCGGCCGCACCATCCGAGCTGCAATGGACCAGTTGATGGACTTCGGACGGCCGAAAAAGGTCCAGTTGGCCGTCTTGATCGACCGCGGCCGCGAGCACCGCGAATTGCCGATCCAGGCGGATTTTGTCGGCAAGGTCGTTCCGACAAAGCAAGCCGAAATAATCAGGGTGATGCTGAAAGAATATGACGATCTCGAAGCCGTTGGTATTTTTGAGCGACCATGAGGTTCGAGATTGCCGGCAAGCTCGAGCGGAAGCCCGCGCGTAAGCAAGGGCGTAACATTCAACGTTCGCATTACGCCCTTGCTCACGCGCGGGCTTCTGCAAAGAATGGAAAAGCCGTTTCGCAGACGTGATCTTCTCGGCATCCGCAGCCTTTCGGCGGCGGAGATTAACGGTATTCTCGATACGGCTGATAACTTCCTTGAAATCAACTCGCGGGAGATCAAAAAGGTTCCCACGCTTCGCGGCAAGACGGTAATCAATCTTTTCTTCGAAAACTCCACCAGGACTCGCACATCTTTTGAGTTGGCAGCAAAACGTCTCTCGGCCGATGCGGTCAACATCAGCATTTCGTCGTCGAGCGTCAGCAAGGGCGAAACCCTTCTCGATACAGCCTTGAACCTCGATGCGATGCAGCCAGATTGTATTGTCGTTCGTCATTCCAGTGCCGGCGTGCCGCACCAACTTGCGAAAGTCAGCAAAGCCGCCATCGTCAACGCCGGCGACGGCGCCAACGAACACCCGACCCAGGCTTTGCTCGACGCGATGACCATCCGTGAGCACAAGAAAAAGATCAAAGGCCTGAATGTGGCAATTGTTGGTGACATCATTCATAGCCGCGTTGCACGTTCCAATATTCATTTGCTGACCAAGCTCGGAGCAAGAGTAAAAGTCGCCGGGCCCGGCACCTTGGTCCCAAAGGATTTCGAGCATCTGATTGACGGCAACTCGGATATGCGGAAGCCCGCGCGTGAGCAAGGGCGTAGTACTCAACTTGACGATAACGCCCTTGCTGACGCGCGGGCTTCTGCAACGAACAGGCCGCAATTGGAAGTTTGTGCCCATGTCGAAGACGCGATTCGCGACGCCGACGTTGTGATGATCCTCCGCATTCAGCGCGAGCGGCAGGATTCGGCTTACTTCCCGACTCTTCGCGAATATTCGATCCACTATGGCCTGACCAACGACCGACTGAACCTGGCGAAAAAGGACGCCATCGTCCTGCATCCGGGACCGATGAACCGCGGCATCGAGATCGCTTCGGACGTGGCAGACAGCTCGCGATCTTTGATCCTTGATCAGGTAAAATATGGCGTGACCGTTCGGATGGCCGTGCTTTATCTTGCAACCGGCGGGAGTATGGGAAATGCCTGACGTAGTGACGCTCTACAGGCCGATTGGATTGAACGAGTTTGTGTTGCTCGAGCAATCCGGTTTCACCGTTTTCCCTCCGAGGCTGCCGGAACAACCGATCTTTTACCCCGTCACGAATGAGGGATATGCTACACAGATTGCCCGTGATTGGAACGCCCGGTTGAATTCGGACGGAGTTGGATTTGTC
>JABFSB010000566.1 GCA_013140875.1 Acidobacteriota bacterium | reverse complement strand
TTCTGAAGCAGATTGTTCACCACCTGCTGGATCCGGTTAGGGTCGCCGTTGATCCATTTGGCCGAACGCTCGACATCGACCTCAAGGGTGATCTTTTTTGCTTCGGCCGAAGGAAACACGCCGTCTATGACCGGTCCGATTATCGAGGCCAGATGCACCGGCTGTTTTTCGATAAGCAGGTTTCCATTGACGATCCGCGAAATATCCAGCAGATCGTTGACCAGCCTGGTCTGCGCCTTTGCGCTGCGGTCGATCGCGTCGATCGCGCGTGCGTAAACATCTTCGTTTCCCTTGTTCGTGCGAAGTAGCCCGACCCATCCGACCATTGCATTCAGCGGCGTCCGAAGCTCATGTGAGACCATCGCGAGAAAATCGTCCTTCGCCGCGTTTGCGGCTTCGGCCTGGACGCGGGCTTCCTGTTCGCGCACGTGCTTCATCCGCTCGTCTTCCATTTGTTTTTGCTGAATGGAATAACGGATCGAACGTTCCAGGTTGACGGCATTGATCTGCGCCTTCACGAGGTAGTCGGCGGCACCGGCCCGCATCGCTTCAAAATCGAGTTCCTTGTCGGTCTGACCGGTCAGCAGAATTATCGGCGCGTCATACCCCATCGAGCGCGCCTCCTGCATCAGCTCGATCCCGTTGTGCGGGCCCAGCCGATAATCCATCAGGCAAACGTCGAAACCGCCGGCCGGAATCTTTTCCAACGCCTCCTCGAAGGTTCGGGCCCATTCGACCTTGAACTTCTCGGCGTAGATCTCGGTCAGCAGCGCGCTGGTCAGGACGTAGTCGTCCTCATCGTCCTCGACCATCAGGACGTTTATTTCTTTGCTTTTCAGCCACTTCTTCATATCGGCAAAAATGACTAATCCGGCAGCTCGACGAATTCGACCCAATATTGGCCCATGGTTTTCATCAGCTCGACCAGCCGATCGAATGTTACCGGTTTTGTAATAAACGAACTTGCCCCGAGGTCGTAGCTGCGATAGATGTCCTCTTCGGCTTTCGACGTCGTCATGACCACGACCGGAATGCGGCGGAGGTCGGGGTCGGCCTTTATTTCTTTCAACGCTTCACGTCCGTCCTTTTTCGGCATGTTCAGGTCGAGCAGGATCAAACCGGGCCGCGGCGCGTCTTCATACTTGCCGCGCCGCTTGAGAAAGTCCATCAGATCCTCGCCATCGACCACAAAGTGCAGGTCGTTCAGAACGCGGCTTTCTTCCAGCGCCTCTTTCGTCAATACGCGGTCGTCGGCATCGTCGTCCGCCATCAAAATAATGATCGGCTGTCCTTGAGTTGTCACTATACGATCTTCTCCTTTTCCTGTTTGACCGGAAGTAATGCGATGAAGGTCGAGCCTTCGCCCGGTTTGCTTTTGGCGGTCAAAGTGCCGCCGTGCCTTTCAACGATCTTGCGGCAAACCGCAAGGCCGATGCCCGTTCCCTCGTACTCATTCCGCCCGTGCAGCCGCTGAAACGGCGTAAATATACGGTCCAGATATTTTTCATCAAAGCCGATGCCGTTGTCCGTAACGGTCAGACTTAACGTTCCCGCGACGGCGCTTTCGGCCTTGATCTTTATCACCGGCGGAATACCGGGATTGTGAAATTTGAGGGCATTGCCGATAAGGTTTTGAAGCAGTTGCCGCATCTGCAGCGGATCGGCGTCGATCGTCGGAAGTTTTTCCAAGTCAACACGGCCGTCGTTTTCCTGAATCCGTACTTCAAGATCGACTAATACCTCGCGAGCTACTTTATCCAGATCTGTCGGTACGAAGGGCTGTGCCTTCGTCGTTACCCGCGAGAATGAAAGCAGGTCGTTGATCAGCGTATGCATCCGGTCCGCGGCTCCCTGCATACGTGCCAGATAATCACGCGCCTCATCATTCAACTGCGGCGCGTGCTTGGTCGTCAGCCTGTCTCCGAAGGCCTGAATCTTACGAAGCGGCTCCTGAAGATCGTGCGATGCGACGAACGCAAAATCCTGCAGCTCCCGATTGCTGCGTTGCAGCTCGGTATTGACGACGTTAAGTTCGGCCGTCCGCTCGATCACGCGTTGTTCTAGCAATTCCCGCTCGCCTTGAAGTCGAAGTTCGTTCTGCTTCCTTTCGCGGATATCGCGTATGGCAAGGTAAAACGCAAGGCAAAGAAGCGCGAGAAGCAGCGAATTAGCTAATGCGAAAGTCCAGATCGTCCTCTGACCGCTCAACTCCGATTCGGCCACTCTCTTCGTCAACAAACTGTGCTCGTCATTCGCGATCTCCGCGATGGCCGCACGAACATCGTCCATGCGCCGTTTACCTTCCTGGGTGTCCGCGGCGTCGAAAACCGAACCCGACCCTTCAGCCTGGCGACGCGCTACGCGCTGGTCGAGGCGTTCAAGACGTGCGGCGATCGCCTTTTCAAGTGCCGGAAATTTCTGTTGATGCGAAGCGTTATCCGCCGTAGCTTCCTTTAGCTTTGCGATCATCGACGCGATGTTCTGAGCGGTCAGGCGGTACTCATCAAGATAAATGCCGTCACCGGAGAGCAGATAACCGCGTGCTCCTGTTTCCGCCTGAAGCGCGAGCGCCTTTAGTTCCTGCAGGTTCTCCAATACCTCCTGGGTACGAATGACCCGTTCGTTATTGTCGATCAGCGTATTGACGGACCTGTAGGAAACTAACGCGTTGATAATGAGCAGCAGTATCGCAACCGTAAACGCGACGGCGATCCTGCCTCCCGCAAAAGAATTCATGTGTCGTTATAATACGGCGCTAGGGACTTTTTACGAAGCGAGCTTCGGCCGTTAATATTCAGCGCGGAACCGTCCGCTTTTCGAACAGTTAATCATTTGTGCGGAAAAGCTTCCGTTAGATTACGCACGAAGAGAAATTGCCCAAGCCCTTACGATTCGGGCAAGTTCGGCAAACACATCCTCGGTCGAGGTTCGGGTGCGTTTTAGTATCTTAAAACCGTGGTCGGCCGTGTCGGCCAAATGAAGAGTTGCACGAGGACCGAGGTTTTGGATGACGGGCTGCAGAAGATCGAGTTCAGCAAGTGCATCGCGCGTTCCACTCAGAAAAAGCATGGGAATTTCGACTTTTGCGAGATGCTCGGCCCGCGTTATTGCCGGCTCGCCCGCCGGATGAAGCGGGAATGAAAAGAACACTAAGCCTTTAACGCCGTTGATCGGCGAGTCGGCTTGAGCCGTCGATGTCATCCTTCCGCTGAAAGAATGACCGCCCGCCAGAACAGGCAGATCCGGACACGCTTCACGAGCCGCCGTAACCGCCGAACGGATCGTTTCCGTCACCGTCGCCTGCGAATTCCGCCCGCCACCCTTTTCCGAGTAAGGAAAGTTATACCGAAACGTAGCTATTTTTTGATCAGCTAAATGCTCGCTGATCGTCTGCAGCAGCGGAGTCCGCATATTCGAACTTGCACCGTGGCCAAGAACGAGCAAATGCGTCGCTTCATCCGGCCGCACTAGAAGTGCCGAGACTTCTCCTTTCTCCGGAGTAGCGATGAACTTCAGTTGTACCTGATTCTGCTCCATACCAGAAAATGGATATCACTTACTAACTTCTCTCTGCTTAAGAAAATCGACGTAATCGAATTCGCTTTGCAACTCCTTGTAAACGAAAAAAGCGGCTTTCTTGCCAAAGGGCTTTAATAAGGTTTCTTTCAACCAGCTTTCGGTCGACAAGCCCGTTTTGCTTTGACCGATGAACTGTGTATTTTTACTCTACCGGGCATTGATCAACGACCGCGAAGCACTTCAACAACGTACTGCGATCTGGCTTTTCCATCGACGGGAAGACCCCGTTCGCTACACCAAGAGAGAAGTTTCTCAACATCGACCGGAACCCTTTCCATGCTTATTCCTGCCGTCACGCTGTTTTGAAATGCTTTTTCGGCCGCCGCCGCCCACTCTTCATACGTTGGTTCAAGCTCATCGACGTCATCCGAAATTTCCAGAAGTGTGTCGTATTGCTCTCGGCTATACCAGCCGATTCCCACCACGATTGTTTCGGGTCTTTTCTTCACAATCACCTCATTTTCGCCCTTCTCAAAAAAGGAGCGTAGATTAAATAAAGTTCTTTTTCAAACCCTGCCAAACCTCTGAATACTCATGCTGAAGTTGGGCCGTTTCCATCGCAAATTTTGTCGGACGAATTATATACCGCGATTCGAACATAAACGCGAGCGTACCCGATAGCTTCTGCGGTTTTAGGTCGGCGTTCGAGGCTTTTTCGAAGGCGTCGAGGTCGGGGCCGTGGGCGGACATCTGGTTGTGGAGCGAGCCGCCGCCGGGGACGAAGCCCGTCTCTTTGGCGTCGTACTGGCCGTAGATCAGGCCCATGTACTCGCTCATCGTGTTGCGGTGATACCACGGCGGGCGGAATGTGTCTTCGGCGACGAGCCAGCGGTCGGGGAAGATGACGAAATCGCAATTCGCCGTGCCGTGCAGATCGCTGGGCGAGGTCAGTACAGTGAAAATAGACGGGTCCGGGTGATCGAACGAGATCGACCCGATGGTGTTGAACCGCCGCAGGTCGTATTTGTACGGGGCGTAATTGCCGTGCCATGCAACTACGTCCAAGGGCGAATGGTCGGTCGTGCACACCCACAGATTTCCGCCGAACTTCGCGATGATCTCGCATTCGCCGTCTTTGTCTTCGTACCACGCAACCGGCGTCTCGAAATCACGTGAATTTGCCAGCCCGTTCGCTCCGATCGGTCCGAGGTCAGGCAAGCGAAACTGCTGGCCGTAGTTCTCGCAGATATAACCACGGGCAGAACCGCCCGCGTGAGCGGGTGGCACGGCACCCGAGACGGAATCAACGTTGTGCTCGCTCGAATCTCCGCCACCTGCTGACGCAGGCGGTTCTGCCTCGATCCCAACCCGAAACTTCAGCCCACGCGGCAAACAGCAAACCTCACCCGGCTCGACATCCAAAACCCCAAGCTCAGTAAAAATCCTCAGCCCGCCCATCTCAGGCACGATCAGCATTTCGCCGTCAGCGTTATAGAAAAACCGGTCGGTCATCGAAGCGTTGCATGAATATATGTGCACCGCCATTCCGAATTGCGAAAAACTATCGCCGTTTCCCGCAATGGTCGTGATGCCGTCGATGAACTCGGTAGGTTCCGTCGGGATTTGCAGCGGGTCCCAACGAAGCTGATTGGGCGTAGTCCGTACCTCATCGAAAGGGGAAGATCGAAAAAGATTGGGCGACGTGTCGGCAGCCCGCACGTCAGTAAGGGCCACGTAAGGTTCAAATGGCTTATGAAGCACTGAAGGGCGTATACGGTAAGTCCATGTCCGCTTATTACCCGCACGCGGCGCCGTGAAAGCCGTCCCGGAAAACTGTTCGGCATAAAGCCCAAGCGGCGCTCGTTGCGGTGAATTCCGCCCGGTGGGCAAAGCGCCTTCGACCGCCTCGGTGGCAAATCCGTTGCCGAAACCAGTTTGGTATTTCAGATCCATAACTGAGGATTTTGCCACGAATTACACGAATTATACGAATGTCACGAATCGGAACGGAAAATCATCCTTGTTGTAGCTGCCATTCCCAAACAAGTCCGTCCTCCGGATGGTCCACAGTGTCCACGAATACAAAATTCAGCTTCTTCAGAATTGAGGTAGAAGCATTTTCCTCCGGGAGCGTTTGAGCCGCCACCGTCACATGCGGCCTCGTTTCCAAAGCAATGCGGATCAGCCTGTAAGCCATTTGCGTGGCTATGCCGCGGGATTCGTACTCTGGGAATGTAAAATAAGCGATCTCGACGCGATTGTCTTGCGGCGGCGACTTGAAGCCACACGTCCCGACAAAAACACCATTCTCCCGCACGAGATAGCCGATCCATGGAGGTTCGTATCCCACGGCTCCGTATAACGCCGTCATGGCACCGACAATGTTCGACACTATCGCAGGGGATTCTGTCGTGGGCGACGAATATCTTCCGTCTCTTGGAATTTCGATGAAGTCTAATTCCATCATTCTCACGACTATAGGTTACCTCTCCGCCGCTGCTCTTCCTCGATCGAAACAAACAACGCTTTGAAGTTGCCTTTTCCAAATCCCTTACAGCCTTTGCGCTGGAGAATCTCGTAGAAGACCGTCGGGCGATCTTCGACCGGTTTGGTGAAGATCTGGAGTAGATAGCCTTCGTCATCGCGATCTACGAGGATGCCTAAGCGTTTTAGTTCGTTGATGTCTTCGTCGATCTCGCCGACGCGGTCGGTGAGCGTTTCGTAGTATTCGTCCGGGACGCGGAGGAATTCGACGCCGTTGGCCTGGAGTTTGGCGACCGACTGGCGGATGTCCTTGCAGAGCAATGCGACGTGCTGGGCACCGGCGGAGCGGTAGAAGTCGATGTATTCCTGGATCTGCGATTTGCCGCCTTTGCCGATCGCGGGTTCGTTGATCGGGAACTTAATATTGTGCCCGCCGTCGCTCATCACGATGGACATTAAGGCGGAGTATTCGGTCGAGATGTCTTTATCGTCGAAGGTGATGTAGCGTTCAAAGCCCATCACGTCGCGATAAAAGTCGCACCAGAAATTCATCTTGCCGAGCTCGACGTTGCCGACTATGTGGTCAACAAGCTGAATGCCGACCTCTTCACCCGCAACTTCCTGCGCGATAAAGCCGGGGAGGAACGGACCGGAATAGTCGTAAGCTGCAGCTGCAGTCGCGGCAGCGGCAGCATTGTCTGAACCGGGAGCGGTAGCGACTGGGTTCTTCCCAGCATTGCCATTGGCGGAGCTTGAGCCCTTACTCACATGCGGGCTAGTGACACGATCGTACGATAGGAACGAATGAATCGTGTCCCCATAAGCGGCAATCGACGCATGGCGAACCACGCCGTGCTCGTCGCCGTGATCGTGCGGTTGTTCCACAGGCCTTGCTCCGCGTTTTACCGCTTCGTGGAACGCATGATCGGCATCCTCGACCTGAAACGCGATGTCGTGCACGCCGTCGCCGTGCTGTTTAATGTGCTCGGCACCGGGGTGGTCGGGCGAAAGCGGAGTGGTCAAAATAAAATTGACCCGGTTCTGCCGCAACAGATAACTCGTCACCTCGCGGTTCCCCGTCTCCAGCCCCATATACCCCGCTCGCGAAAACCCAAACGCCTTCCGATAAAAAAACTCCGCCTGCTTCGCATTGCCGACGTAAAACTCGACGTGATGTATCTTTTTTAGTCCTAAGGGATTTCTTTGTTCTGCCATGATGAATTACCGCTAGTTACTATTTAGTTGGTTCCCAAACAATCTTTCCAGTTTTGTCGATGTATCCGCACTTTGCGTCGAAGTCATAACTCTCACAAACCTCCGCCAGCCCTCTGTAGAAATCATTTGCTTTCCCGAAAGATATCCTTAACGACAAATTTCCCATCGGGTCAATGTACCCGAGCTTTCCTTCTTCCATAATTACGAACTTGAGTCCGTGAGAAAACTCTGATTGGCCGCCCCACTTCGGTTTAATAACGACCTTTCCCGAGTGGTCGATGAAGCCTTCGCCGTTATTACCGTATTTTTCGAACGCAGCTAACCCTTCCGAGAATGAGCGGCACTCCGCCTTTCTCAAACGGATAACTACCTTGCCTGTGTTATTGATAAATCCGTGTTCGCCGTTGTCTCTCGTGCTAGACATGCCTACTGGGTTAATTACGTCTCCGCCAATCCGGACACAAGCCAATCCTTCCGAAAAATCCCGCGCCCAGGAAAACTGGGGCTTAATGACGACCCTTCCCGTTCGATCAATAAAACCGTATTTTCCTTTATCGAAAATGCGCGCTAGACCCTCAGAGAATTGATTTGCATGCTCAAATTGCGGCTTGATTACCCAGTAGCCTTCCTTAGCGATAAAGCCATACTTTGGCTCGTAGGGATCAGTGTTTGCTGCGGCAATACCGTCCCGGAAATCAGAAATATCGGAAAACTTCGTCTCGATAACCAGCTTGCCTGTTTTATCAATGAATCCCCATCGATACCATGTGTGAGAAGCGGATGTGTAGAGCGTTTTGTTTCCAAGCTTGAAAGATTTCTTAGTCTGGTCGAATCCAACAGCCGCGAGCCCCTCTGAGAAATGAGAGACAACATCCCATTTCGGCTGAATAACGAGTTTTCCCGTTTCGTCGATGAAGCCCTGACTGAAGCCTTCGGAAATAATTGTGTCCCGCCCAACGGAAACTCTTGCCATCCCTTCCGAGAAATACGAGCCTCCGTCGAACTGCGGTTCTAAGACAATCTTGCCTGTCTTGTCGATGTATCCGGCTTTGCCATTTACATAGACGGGGAACCAATTGTCGGATATGTATTGCGCTGACGAGGTGTTTGCAACGGTAAGTAAAGCTAAAACTAGTGCAAGAATTCTTCCGGTCATCTGACAACTTCGTTGAGGAACAACTCAACAGCCTCTCGTATGTTTTTCAACCCCTCTTCACGAGTCTTACCTTGCGACCAGCAACCCCTAAGGGCTGGAACACTCGCCACATGGTAACGGTCCTCGCGTTCTTCGACTACAACTTTCAGATTCGTCCTCGGTTCCTCACAGTTTGACCGCCAATTCCAGTTCTCCGCCGAGACCGATCTCGACGATCTTGCGCAAGGTTGAGAGGCGGACATCTTTGATATCATTCTCGACGCGGGAGATGTAAGCCTTGTTAGTACCTATCTTGTCGGCAAGTTCCTGCTGCGTCATACCCTTCTTCTTTCGGGCCTCCTGAATTAG
>JABFSB010000543.1 GCA_013140875.1 Acidobacteriota bacterium | reverse complement strand
CCCTCCTTCCGCTCTCTACCTGCTTCAATGCCCCTATGATCTGCGTCTCACTAAACTTCGATCTCGTCATTCTTCCGGTCCTCCTTCTCCTTCCTATTCTGACCGGAAACTCTCCTCTTGTCTGGTATGCTTACACGATGAATAATGCAAAATCCTTTAACTGCTTCCGAGAAAACTCAATCTCCAAGTCGAGATGGTTCATCTTGCCCTGCTCTTCGAAGTAGTTCTTAATATTAATACCCTCAATAATGTTCTTTCCATCAGTTTGTCGAAATTTGGGTACGATCCGCTGATGAGCTAGGCCATGTCTAATTTTTCTTAACAGATTCTTGAGGTCTTTCGGATAATACTCGATGCCACCGGTCCTTCTGATCTTTTTAATTGGTTCAAAGCGAATTATATTCACTAAATCTAGCAGTTGAGGAATACAATTAATATCTACATCCCAGTAATCATGGTTGCTTCTATTAGTTTTTTCGAAGGGCAGAATAATCAAACCTAAGGTACAGTTGATGAGTTGAGTAAACGGGTATTTGCCCCTATATCGTTTAAGGATTTTTGTAGTCTTATTTACGACGTCCCTATCGAACTTAGCATCTTCCGACATGACTGTTTTCCATTCTACTTACGAATCCGCACCTCAGATTTTCCGGCTTGAACTTGACCTATACTAAAATAATCTACCAACCTATTCTCGACAAATTCCACGTTTTCAGCAGAACAAATCAGGATCATCCCAATTCCCATATTGAACGTCCGGAACATCTCATGATCCGACACATTCCCGAGTCTCTGCATCATCCCGAAGATCGGCAGCTCAGGCCACGTGCCACGTCTTATTTCCACTGAAACGCCTTCGGGCAGGATGCGGGGGATGTTTTCGAGGAAGCCGCCGCCGGTTATGTGGGCGAGGCCTTTGATGACGCCTTTGTCCAACAGGCCTTCGAGCGGGCGGAGGAAGCTTTGGTGGGTTTTCAGCAACGCTTCGCCGACGGTTGTGCCGAGGTCATCGATGTACGAATCGACGGTATAGCCGCCGACCTCGAAAAACAATTTTCGAGCCAGCGAATAGCCGTTTGTCTGTAGGCCGTTCGAGGGAATGCCGAGAACGACATCGCCGGGTGTGACCGATTTGCCGTCGATGACTTTCGCTTTATCGACGACACCGACGATAAAACCGGCGAGGTCGTATTCGCCCGGCGGATAAAAATCGGGCATTTCTGCTGTCTCACCGCCGAGAAGAACGCAGGCGTTTTCGCGACAGGCACGGGCCATGCCTTCGACGACCGAGGCGGTCACGTCCGGTTCAAGCTTTCCGGTGGCGAAATAATCCAGGAAAAACAAAGGCCGCGCGCCTTGCACCAGAATGTCGTTGACGCAGTGATTTACAAGATCGGCGCCGACAGTGTTGTGAATGCCCGTCTCGAAGGAGAGCTTGAGCTTTGTCCCGACGCCGTCCGCCGAGGCGACCAGTATCGGCTCGGCCATATCGGGAAACGCTCCCGCGAACATCCCGCCAAAGCTGCCGATCTCGGTCAGTGTGCGTTCGTTAAATGTGGAGCGCGCGTATTCGCGTATCTTCGCGACGGCTTTGTTGGCATTGTCGATTGAGACGCCGGCATCGGCATATGAAATTGGTTGGGTCATTCGAAATTAAGATAAGGGCTCATGGCTCAATCACATGGAGACCACCGTGTTTTAACAGTTTACGGTCGAATGTAATGAGCTGATTACCGGAGACGTTAGCTTCGACCGCTGCGTAACAGTCAACGATTGAGAGAGATTGGCGTTTCTGATAGAGATCGATCACATCGGTCAATAAATCGGCATTACATATCAGGTTAGGAAATAATAGGAAAGACTTCAAAGAGACCGCAATGTCGTTTCGCGGAGCTTCATAGACCTTCTCCAGCACAAACGCGGTTTCTGTAACAACGACGTCGGTTACGTAGCATTTCGAGGTTGTCACCGCAGCCGTCGCCTTTGCCGATTGATCTGGTAAATCTCTCAACAAGAATCGGAGAATTACGTTTGTATCGAGACTCCTCACTTCAGGTATTTTTTCTTGTACTCGTTTATCTTCGCTTTTTCGATGGCATCTTTGAGAGCTTTGCCTGTTAGTCCAAGTTTATGTTTCGGAATCTTACTTACAAGCTGCTCTCTCGCAGCCTCAAACTCTTCCACGCTCATACCCGGATCTACCAACAACTTGTTGTTCTTTTCCAAGCTGAGCCGGACCTTCCGGCCTGGTTTCAGACCGAGAGCTTTCCTTATCGGCGCCGCGATCGTGATCGTGCCCTTGCTGGTAATGATAGTTTCGTATCTCATGTATTACATTTTACACAACGTAATACGTTTTGTCGATTTCTTTCGTAAAAAGATGGCCATTACTAAGAATGGATTGCAAACTCGTTTCTCAAAATCGTATTAAATTCGTCGTCGGATTCGACCGCGGTTTCTGTTCTCTCGCCGCCTGATGCAAAAATAAAATTCTTATCCGTCAGCGTCTTTCGCCCGTTTTCAGTCATGATCGAACAGACCTTGCCCTTAGTAAAATGCGATTCCGGCGAGACCTGCTGAAAGTCGCACATCTCGCTAAATTCTGAAAGCTCGTAGGCAACGTCCTTGAAAAGGTAAAGGCTTTTCCATCCGCCGTTTTCCTTCTTGGCAACTTCGAGATACTCGTCATCAAAACGCCGGATGACAAAAATTCCAGTTTCGTCTTGCTGCTCGGCTCCGAGTCCGTACCGCAGCGGCTCGGCCGTAAAG